>JBLHGN010000018.1:0-23378 GCA_047616325.1 Lentisphaeria bacterium | reverse complement strand
AAAAAACCTCTTGAATTTGTTATGTTTAAGGTGCGAACAAAAACAGCAAAAACAAGAGGATTTAGCATGCGAGAGACCCGCGTTGCTCAAGTAAGTATATTCGAAAATTATTCAGAACACGAGTTTGGCCTCTGGCTTAAATTGCTGTCAGGTTCACTGGATGAACGCCCAGAGATACTTGATCTAATAGCCTTGGATTTGATCGGGGGTTGCGAAGCGTCTGGCGGTCGAACGGGGCTCAGTGTAGAAAGTATTTTCCGGTGTTTATTATTGAAGCAACAGTTGCGGGTTAGCTACGAACAATTGGCATTTCATTTGTCAGATTCGATCACCTACCGTACCTTCACGAGACTACCGAATCACCTGTACCCCTCTCGGTCGACATTACAAGCCACAATCCGTCGGATCACACCTGAAACGCTTGAAAAAGTGAGCGTCGTACTGTCACGCAGGTGGCTAACAGACGGAACCATTTCGATGGAAAAATCAAGAATAGACAGTACGGTTGTTGCCAGCGATATTGCACCACCAAGTGATAGTCCAATTATTAATGACGGCATCAGAGTGTTAAGCCGAATACTCGCAAAATCCAAATCGAGTACAGGCAATAAAATCCGATTTACGGATCAAAGACGAAAGGCAAAGTCCTTAGCATTCCGTATATTCAATGCAAAAAACACTGAAAAAGAAGCACTTTATCCCGATCTACTGAAGATAGTCCGCATTGTGATAGCGCAAGTTGACCGAGGAATTAATCTCGTCAATCAACAAAATGGCGACTCACCCATACAAAAAAAGTGGTTTGATAGCTTGGTACATTATAGCGATTTAACACTCCGGGTAATCGACCAAACGGAGCGTCGTATTATCCATAAAGAAAAGGTGCCTTCCTCAGAAAAGATTGTTAGTTTGAAGATCACACTGACATTACTGTCAAAGGATTTCGTGATGTTCAGTACGGTCACAAGATTAATTTTAGCAGCGAAAAAAATGGTTTTATTACCTATTTAAGTATAGAAGATGGCAACACTTCCGACAAAGATTTATTTCTTCCCGTACTGGAGTTCCATCAGTCAATATTACAAACAATTCCTGAAGCTGTTGTCGCTGATGGTGGTTACGCCAGCCGAAAAAATGTAGCAGAAGGTCGAGATATCGGAGTTAAGCGTGTCGTGTTTCATAAGCCGGTAGGTGTATCTCTACAAGAGATGGGGGCTAAGCAAAAAACGTTCGATAAATTACGGAATTTTAGAGCGGGAGTAGAGGGGAATATCTCAGAATTAAAAAGAGCTTTTGGTGCGGGAAAAGCAAAATGGAAAGGTCTCGACGGTTTTAAGGCCTTTGTATGGTCTGCGGTGTTGAGCTATAACCTTGTGCATTTGGCAAGACTACGTTCTGGTTAGGATGTAACGCTAACCAGAACATCGAATTTCTTCATGCAAAAGAATGCACGAGGGGAATTTCACGGCTCGAACAAAGTGTAATGGCGAACAATGAGTCAATGTGGTTGTTTTTTGATCCATGCCAGGCAACCTAGAATGGCTCGATACCAAAAAGCGAAACAGTAATCGGTTTTTCTCAAAAAACAGTCATTTATGGACGGGCACTAACTAGTTCTCTTTAACAATATTTGGGCTACACTTACTCCAACGCCTTAATTAGCGAGGTGAACACCTAGACCAACGGCAATTGAGCAATATTTTGACAGACGAAACACTGTTTAAATTTCTTGGCAAAGCGCTTAAAGAACAAGCCGATTATCTGACATTTTTCCTTAATTGGAGGCGAAAATCGATAAACCCACAAAATTTTCAGCATTTTATCCCCAGCTGACTAGAATAGATAATATAATCACACAAAATTTACGTAACTAGCTTAGATGGCAATACTAACCGTAACAGAAGAGTACCGTGATGCCTTGCAAGAGGTCACAAACGTTGCTATGGGGCAAGCGGGTGACAAGCTGGCGCGCCTGTTAAATACATTTGTCGTTTTGTCGATCCCTCACATCGATGTAATGCGCCCACAAGATATTGTTATGGCCTTACACGCCATCGACACCACCGATTCTGTTTCTGGCGTCTGCCAAGGCTTCATTGGCGGTGGAATTGCGGGTGAGGCGATGCTGCTGTTTAACGATACCAGCTTTACTGATCTTGCGAAGTTGATGAATTATGACGAAGAACTCGACGAGCAAGCTGAGCGTGAACTGCTAATGGATGCCACTAATGTGCTCTTTGGAGCCTGCCTGAACGGCATTGCTGAACAGATTGACATGAATTTCAGCTTTGGCTCCCCCATGGTATTAGGGCAGCACCAACAAATCTCAAAATTGTTTAATATGGATAACGCCCGATGGGAAAGTGCCCTTGTAATCGAAATAAGTTATCAACTTGAAGGCTACAATGTTAATTGTGATCTGCTGATTATTATGACGGACGATTCCCTCGATCTTTTGTTCAAAAAACTCGATTATTTAATCGGATAAGTGAGGATACTTAAAAAACACAATGGCGAAGTCTGACGTATTTCTAAATGATTTCCACTGGTTGATGGATGTATTGCAATCCATTGACGTTGGACTGGTGATTCTCGACGACCAGTACAACGTACAATTGTGGAATAGCTTTATGCAGAATCACAGTGTACGATTGCCGTCTGAAGTGATTGGCAAAAACATCTTCTCACTCTTTAGCGAACTTCCAGAAAACTGGTTTAAGCGCAAAGTTCAGTCCGTATTCGAACTACACAACTCGGCATTTACTACCTGGGAGCAGCGCCCCTACCTCTTCCGCTTTAAAAACTATCGCCCCATTACCAGTATTGCGGAATTTATGTACCAAAACAGCACCATCATCCCCTTAAAAGATGCCTCCGGTAAAGTAGATCATATATGTCTCATTGTTTACGATGTGACCGAAGTTGCGGTAAACCGCCTGCAAATCCAAGAAGCTAACGAAAAATTGCGCATCATGAGCCGAACCGACGGCCTCACCGGACTTCTCAATCGCAAAACGTGGGAGACAGAGCTGGACAACGAATACAAGAGATTCTCGCGACACGCTCACACCACCTCAATGCTGCTGTTCGACATAGACCACTTTAAAAGGGTTAACGACAACTACGGCCACCCCGCTGGCGACGAGGTTATTCGCCAAACGGCCCGAGTAACGAAAGAATCTATCCGCGATATTGATGTTGCGGGTCGCTACGGCGGCGAAGAGTTTGCAGTAATACTAGTGGACACTGACGCCAAGGGTGCCCTTCTAGCCGCTGAACGTATACGCACTAACATGGAAAAAAATATTGTTCATTACGAGAACATAGATATTCACTTCACCATTAGCATTGGCGTTTCAGAACTGTCCGGCAAGATGAAAGATAAAACCAACTGGATAGACTGTGCCGACAAAGGCCTGTACGAAGCAAAAAATAACGGCCGGAATAATTCGGTTATCTACACACCATGACTCCCTGAGCGGTGCCAATTAGATTCTCAGGGGCCGCGGGCAAAACAAGCGCTCACACAAATATACCCCCTTCGAAACGCACCGGGGCACCCAGCTAACGCGCCGCATATGACGACACAATTCCTTTCAATTAGTCTCGGCAACTCCGATCTTATTCTGGTTATCAAACAACATCTACACTATTGAAGAAAGGCACAAAAAATTGCGCGCGATTTCCAACAGCCTCTTACAAGTAGGCTACACTTCTTATTGTCAAGTCCCGGTGTTGTCCTCTAAGCCAAGGAAAATACTTGAGATATCGGGCAACCTAAATAAAGAGTGCAGACTTCCCGGCCAAAGTAAAGAACACAAGATGTCGTTATCCATAACCCGAACATGTAGCTTCTAGCCTGTAACAAAACACACAATTTCGACCCATGCTACAGAACGGTATTACAAGTTCTCGACAACCGAGATTGACCAGCAGAAAACCAATCGAGTCACATTTTGACGCTATTGATACATGCATAGAGCAGCAGAAATCTGCGAGCAATTGCCTCAGGAACATATACAATGAAGAGATCTCTATCAACAAAATTAATGGTGGCCCTTACCGTCATCATTCTTATTGTGTCTGGCCTAATACTGGCTATTAACTACTCTCTTATTGCCGCACAGCAGCAAACCAAATTTGAAGAAGATATTCAAGCACAGTTGGACTTGATTAATTCGTCGATGCTAGAACCCGTTTTCACCTATGACTTTCAACAAATCGGCGCCATCAGTAAATCACTAGTTAACACAGCGCTAATCACATCGATCAGCATTACTGACCACCGCGGCAAGGATATGGACAAGGCCATTGAAGATGGTGAAGACAAAGCTAAAAAAGTCGCCATGTCTGACGTTAAAATTGTGAGGGAAGGTGAAACGATAGGTCTATATGACATCGTATTTTCGAAACACCAAATGGAAGCGGTGCTTACCCAGCAAATTCAGTCAAGCATCATCGTGGTTATGCTGGTGTTGGCCACCTGTCTCGCCGCTGTGTTTTTCCTGACGCGAAATTTAGTTGTAAAGCCTGTATCTGCTGTGTCAGCCTCACTATCGGAAATAGCTGATGGCGGCGGTGACCTTACTCACCGCCTGTCTACCGCAAGCGGTGATGAAATTGCAGAACTGGCGCTAAATTTTAACCGAGTTATGGAACAGATAAGCAGCATCATTAAAAATGTCATCGTGGTAACCGCTCAAGTGAGCAGCAATGTCACCATTATGTCCTCGGCCACTGACGACACCGTAAGCTCAACCAATCAACAGCTAAAAGAAATCGAACAAATTGCCGCCGCACTCAATGAGCTGTCAGCTTCGGCAGAAGAAGTTGCACGTTCTGCGGGCGAAACGGCTACCCGAACAAAAGAAGCGATGAAGGCTGCTGAAGAAGGCACCAAAGTGATGAGTTCTTCACAGGAAACGATTACCCGGTTGACCGGGCAGATAGAAGCTACCGCTGGAAAAATTCAGGTACTCAAAAACAACAGCGAAAATATAGGTTCGGTAATGGAAGTTATTCGGTCTATCGCCGAGCAAACCAACTTACTTGCACTCAACGCTGCCATTGAAGCGGCACGTGCGGGCGAGCAAGGTCGCGGCTTTGCTGTGGTAGCAGACGAAGTACGATCACTGGCACAAAAAACCCAGAAGTCGACAGAAGAAATTGAATCTATTATTACCCAACTACAAAAAGCAGCCGACGAAGCACATCTATCCATGAACATCAGCATAGTTTCGGTACAAGAAACCATTGAAACCTCAACAAAAGTGGAAAATACGCTGGACTCCATTCGTGAAAATGTCACCACCATCAATGACATGAACCACCAGATTGCAACGGCTTCGGAAGAGCAAAGCGCTGTAGCCAACGAAGTGAGCAAAATCATCACCGCCATTTATTCTCTCTCCGAGAAAGTAGCCGGTAACGCAGCCGTTGTGTCTTACAACACAAACGAACTCGCCAACGAGAGTCGAGAGCTCAAAAATCAAATGGACAGTTTTAAAGTAAGCTAAATAACTCTTTAATACCTGCACCATCAAAAAACCGACATTTGTCGGTTTTTTTTATTTCGACGCATAATTTTAATTTCTACAAAGAGAGAAACGTTCACTGATAGACTCGCCTAGCATGAGCGCAGCACTTTACCGAGTGCGGTCATCCATCTACAATATAGAAAAATCTGACAGTCGGTCTAAAGAGACTTACAATGACCTTACCTATTGCCGAATTTCCGTGGCTAAAAGACCCGCACACAGCTGAAGAGCTTATGCGTTTCTATCAGCGTTGGAGCAAACAACTTACACCCCAATACGTCACCGTCATAAACAACGAATTTACGACTCACAGTAACAGGATAGATGAACTGCATTTTGCAATACTAGGCAGTAAATTTTTACAGGACACACTTATTAGCCAACCCGAGTGCCTACCCAAGCTGTTACTAGACAATACCTTACACACCACACTAACGCTGCAAGACTTCAAGCGGCAATTTCCGCCAAACGATTTGCCTAACGATTTGCCTAACGATTTGCCTAACGATACCGAGTATGACGCCATGCTGCGGCAGGTACGCAAACACGCAATGGTGAGAATTATCTGGAGAGACTTTAACCGCCTGGCAAGCACGCAAGAAACCACTAGCGACCTCTCGCATATGGCCGCAGCCGCAATTCAAAGTGCCCTCGACTATCACTATCCCAAACTATGCGAGAAGTACGGCGTACCGCGCAGTGAAGATGGCGCTGAGCAGCCCATGCTAGTTATCGGCATGGGAAAACTTGGCGCTGAGGAATTAAACCTTTCCTCCGATATCGACTTGATTTTTTGCTATCCAAAAAGCGGCGACACCGATCACGACAAAAAATCTATATCAAATCAAGAATTCTTCACCCACCTCGGCAAGAAAATAATTCAAAGCCTCGACGCAATTACCGCTGATGGCTTTGTATTTCGCGTCGACATGCGTCTTAGACCCTATGGCGAAAGCGGTGCACTGGTATGCAGTTTTGGTGCACTGGAAAACTATTATCAAAATCAGGGGCGCGAGTGGGAACGCTACGCCATGATCAAAGCCAGAGTGGTGGCAAACAATGGCAGTAGAAAACTCACACAAATACTCATGCAAATATTACGCAACTTCACCTACCGAAAATATATCGATTTTTCTGTTATCGACGCGCTGCGCAACCTAAAACTATTAATCACACAAGAAGTTAAACGGCGACGTCTTGCCGATGACGTCAAACTCGGCCCCGGCGGCATTCGTGAAATTGAATTTCTTGCCCAAGCCTTCCAGTTAATACGCGGCGGCCGCGACAAAGACCTGCAAGACAATCGCCTACTGCATATTTTACCCATGCTAGAGGACAAAAAATGCTTACCCGTAGGAACCGCTCAACGCCTAAGTGAGGCCTACGTATTTTTGCGAAATGCCGAACACGCCATTCAAGGCTATAACGATAAGCAAACCCAGCAGCTTCCAGACGACCCTAAGCTGCGCGTTAAAATTGCCCATATTATGGGCTTTGTTTCTTGGCGTAAATTTTACGCCAAGCTAAATACTCACCGTCAATTTGTTAGCCGCGAATTTGCCACCGTTGTTGCCGATCCAGAACCAGCTAAAGGCCTTCACACTAATGCGGCCGAGTGGATACTTCTTTGGCAGGGAACGCTCAATCAAAAGTCTCGCCTTAGCCAACTTCAAGACAGCGGTCACGAAGACCCCCTGCGCAGCGACAAACTGCTTCAAGAATTACATGCATACACAATTGCCTCTGGCATGCAAAGTTCTAGCAGAGAGCGAATGGACCAGTTTGTACCGCTATTATTGAGCGAATTAAATGATATCGAAGCACCCACCGAGACACTTAACCGCTTATTAAAACTGGTCAAATCTGTGGCAAGGCGCAGCGCCTACCTGCTTTTGTTAATTGAGAACCCTGCTGCACTTCACCAGCTAGTCACCCTCACCCTGGCCAGCCCATGGATCGCAGACAAGCTAGCAGAACACCCAGCACTGCTCGATGAGCTCATCGACCCCACAACCCTCTTTTACTTACCACTCAAATCAGAGCTCGAGGACGAATTGCGGCGCAGTATGCTGCGCATACCCGAAGACGATCTCGAGATGCAAATGGAAGCCCTGCGCTATTTTCGCTCTGCCCACGCCATTCGAGTGGCCGCGTGCGAGCTCACCGATGCACTGCCGCTAATGAAAGTGAGTGATTATCTCACCTGGATGGCCGAAACCATTCTTGCCAGCGTGCTCCACATAACCTGGCGCAGTCTCACACAGAAATACGGCTATCCCGATGGCGACGAAAGCGACGCACCAAACTTCATTATTGTTGGCTATGGAAAACTGGGGGGCATAGAGCTGGGGCACGGTTCGGATCTGGATTTAGTGTTTATCCACAACAGCAACACCAACGGGGCTACAGACGGCACAAAGAGCATCGACAACCAACGCTTTTATGCGATGCTGGGGCAAAAAATCATTCATTTTCTCAACACCAATACGATCTCTGGCCGACTTTACGAAGTCGACATGCGTCTGCGCCCCTCTGGCAACTCCGGCATGCTGGTGTCCAGCTTAAAGGGATTCAAACAGTACCAGCTGGAATCCGCCTGGACTTGGGAGCAGCAGGCCTTGGTGAGAGCGCGCCCAGTGGCGGGCAACCAACAGCTTTGCCAACAATTTACCGAGCTTCGCGAGGCCTTACTTCAGCGCGAGCGAGACCGCGCCACACTGCAAAAAGAAGTGGTAAAGATGCGCCTTAAAATGCGCGAACATTTGGGCAGCGAAAAAAGCACAAAAAAATCATCAGTTTTTTATATTAAGCAGGATGTTGGCGGTATCGTTGACATTGAATTTATGGTTCAATACGGGGTTCTGGCGTGGGCTCAAGCTAATCCAGCGCTAGTAACATTCACGGACAACATCCGTATACTGGAATCTTTTGCACATTCCAACCTACTGACCACCCAAGACGTTGACCAGCTCATAGAAGCCTACAAAGCCTATCGCTCCTTTGGCCATCGACTGGCGCTGCAACAACAGCCCTCGGTTGTAGATGCTGAACACTTTATTGCCGAACGCAAAACTGTCGCAGGCATTTGGCATAAGCTGTTTGATAATGGGGAAAGTTACTAGCGTAAGGCCGCGAAAATTAAAAACTGTCCCACATAGCGAAGGATTTCTACTTAGATTCAAGTCGCTGTAAACGCCACATAGTCAATCTATGCAAGGTTTACAGCAACGCCAAAGCTAAGTTAAAAGACAAGCAAGGTGAGATGATTTATTGTTTCCTCGACCCTCAAGTGAGCCCAAAGCACTAACACTCAAAGAATTTATTGGAGATTTTTATGTCTTTCGCAGACCGCGATGGCGTTATTTGGTTTGATGGCGAATTGGTTCCCTGGCGCGATGCCAAGGTACATGTATTAACCCATACACTGCACTATGGCATGGGCGTATTTGAAGGCGTGCGCGCCTACAATGCCGACAGCCACGGCACCAGTATTTTTCGCTTGCAAGCGCATACAGACCGCCTGTTCCGCTCGGCGCACATCATGAACATGAACATGCCGTGGTCAAAAGACGACGTAAACGAAGCGCAAAAGTTAGTCGTGAGGGAAAACAAGCTCGACGAAGCCTACCTGCGCCCAATGGTATTCTACGGAGCAGAAGGCATGGGTTTACGCGCTGAAAACCTGAAAACGCACATGATCGTCGCCGCGTGGGACTGGCCCTCCTACATGTCGCCCGATGCAACTCAAAATGGCATTAAAGTTCGCACCTCGAGCTACACTCGCCATCACGTGAATATATCCATGTGCAAAGCGAAGGCCAACGGCCACTACATAAACTCTATGCTGGCACTCAAAGAAGCCCTCGACTCCGGCTGTGAAGAAGCCCTACTGCTAGATAACGAAGGTTACGTGACAGAGGGAAGCGGTGAAAATATATTTATCGTACGTGACGGCGAGCTCTACACCCCCGAACTGGCCTCTTGTTTGGACGGTATCACGCGCAATACTATTTTTAAATTTGCCCAAGATAACGGCCTTACTGTCCATGAAAAACGCATAACCCGCGATGAGGTCTATATCGCCGACGAAGCATTTTTTACCGGTACCGCAGCCGAAGTATTGCCGATTAGGATGCTGGACGGACGCGCCATCGGCACAGGCCAACGTGGCCCGATTACCGAAAAGTTACAAGGCCTCTATTTCGATACCATCCGAGGGAAAGTAGACAAATACGTCGAATGGCTGGCCCCGGTTAAAGCGTAAACCCTCTAATCAAAGGCGAGTATTTCTCGCCTTCTTCTTTTACCTTCTTTTACCTTCTTTTTTGTTAATCTAATTTTATTTTCACTTAGCTTTAAACATCGCTCATCATCGAGCAACCCTTCCCGAAAGAGACCGACATATGCCACAAACCAATCCTGCACAAACAAACGGGCTTTATCGTCGATTGTTGGGCTACGCGTTTGTCTATAAGGCTTATTTTGCCCTTGCAGTACTTGGATTTGCTTTGTTTGCAGCGATGGAAGCGAGCCTTATAAAAATAGTTAAGTTTTTCATACAACAACTTCAAGGTGACCCAACAGATCCACTATTGTTCATACCTTCCGACGTCACTGGGTCCATCTATTTTGTTCCTGTTGCCATTGTTGTACTGAGTGTTTTTCGTGGGATAGGCTCCTACCTAGGAAATTTCCACATGAGCAAAATCGGTCTTCAGGTCGTCAACGTTTTGCGCAAAAACGTATTTTCTCAATTGGTATATTTACCCCTATCTTTTTACGATCAACGCAATAGCGGTGAACTTGTTTCTCTCATTATCTATAATATTGAGCAGGTCACAGGCTCGGTAACGGAGGCTATTAAAATATTAATGCGCGATGGCTTCTCGGTTTTATTTATTCTATTTTTTCTATTGAGCATCAACTGGAAGTTGACCCTTGTATTTTTCTCGATCGCACCACTCTTGGGCAGCATCATTTATCTAGCCAGCCGCTATTTTCGAAAAACAAGTCGAAGAATTCAATCTACAGTGGGGCAAGTGACACATATCGCCACTGAAACATTTAAGGGCATACGACTGGTAAAAAGCTTTCGCGGTGAAAAATATGAAAACAAGCGTTTTGCCATTGCAGCAGATAATAACTTACGCTTATCGACAAAATACGCGCGAGTGAATGCGCTGCAAACACCGATAATGCATATTATTATTGCCTTAGCACTCAGTGTTATTTTTTTTCTGGTGATTTACTTTCGCTCTGGAGATGCCGCAGATGCCGTAGTCTATGTAATCTATGCTGGCGCGATAGCTAAACCCTTTCGGCAGTTGAGCACGATAAACTCAATTATTCAAAAAGGCATGGCCGCATCAGAAACTATTTTTGCCGCAATCGACCACGCCCCCGAAATAGATTCAGGAAAGACCGACTTCGTAGCGGTGCACGGAAGAATTGAATTTAACGATGTGAGTTTCGGGTATTCCGGTGACAACAAAGCATTAGACAAACTAAACCTCACGATAGAGCCTGGCGAAACGGTAGCGCTCGTGGGCGAATCGGGTAGCGGTAAAACCACCATCGCCAGTTTATTGCTGCGTTTTTATCGCGCCAACCAAGGCAGTATTTTAATCGATGGCACGCCCATTTCCGACATTAGCCTGGCCAGCTTGCGTCGCAACGTTGCGCTGGTGAATCAGCAAACTATTTTATTTAACGACAGTATCAGTGCCAACATTGCCTACGGGGAAGATGCCGAAGCAAACAATCAAGAAGAAATTATCGCGGCGGCTAAAAACGCCTACGCCAAACAATTTATCGAAAAATTAGATAAGGGCTTCGACACCCGCGTCGGCGAAGACGGCGCCTTACTCTCTGGCGGTCAACGGCAACGCCTCGCCATTGCGCGAGCGCTATTAAAAAATGCCCCCATCCTTATTCTCGATGAAGCCACCTCTGCATTGGATAACGAATCGGAAAAGCAGATTCAAAAGGCACTGGAAACGCTCAAAAACGGTCGCACTACCCTCATCATCGCGCACCGATTATCTACCATAGAAAAAGCCGACAAGATTGTAGTACTCGATAAAGGCAGAGTGATAGAAGTGGGCAACCATAACACCTTAATGGCCTTAGGCGGAGCCTATGCAAATTTGCATAGAACTCAGAGTCACTAACTGCGATAGCCGTAATTAACAGCGCGAGAAGGAAATTTCACTTTTCTTTTGTAAACGCCATACGTCCACAGGAAGTGAATTGATGGACAATAGGCACATGCTTAGCCAAGTACTGTATATTTCTCTTTTTTACGCAGCTCTATTGTTTATCATTACAGCTCTATTTTCTTTATTATTCCGGCTCTATTTTTCTGACATTTCTGGCATCGTTAATTCCACCCACATTTTCTACCTGGGTGTACCCTGCCGCCTTAAGCGATAATTTTGCTTTTTTGGCCCGACCGCCGCTTCGGCAGTAGAGCTTAATGGGGGTGTTTTTGTCAGCAAATAGCTGCTCCACTTCTGGCACAATTTTATCGTAGGAAATACGTCGATCACCTTCGATGCTGTCTACCTTATTTTCCAGCTGCGAGCGCACATCAATCCACTGAGTATCAGCAAACACACATACCGACAACAACACACCAAATACAACTGCAAATATTCTTGTCAATGACACCATAACGCTAAACCCTCACACATTTAATTAGAACCTCCAGTCTAGCTAGAATATCCTAAGCGAAATCTTCTCAGAGTATCTTTATTGTATAAATATCACGGCTTAATCAAAAAAATATTCTAAAAATAACGCCGCAACATGCCCTTTTGCGATGCTAGAATTAAAAGTGAACTAGGTCACACTCTCAACGTGATGCACTTGGCATATGTAGTGCTGCGTTTGCTAAGGTCCGTCCATTTGCTTATGTTTTTCAGTCACCGGCCAAGAATACTACTGTGATATATCGACTTATTGACAAAAATACTATAGAAGAAGGCCTAGACCGTCAAAATCTAGTCACGCTTCGCAGACGTTTTTTAAGTATCAACCAAGACCGCCTCGAAAGAATGCGGGGGGCGCTTTCGGATCGCCAACAGCTTTTCATGGACGCCCTTCCCATACTATTTCACACCAACCACCCCATGATGCCCGGGTTTGTTTCGCGGCGAACACCCGCGCGCATATCTAACTACAAACCCAGTAAGCGCGACGTTATTGTTGGGAAAATGATAGCCAAGAGTTTTACCGTTAACTACGAGCCTAATATGGACGACGACATATTAGGCATCTATGTGATGGGAAGCGTTGGCACCATTGCCCAAAGTGAGCGCAGCGACCTAGACATATGGATATGTCACAGGCCCAGTTTAGCCGGCAAACTCGTGGATGAACTAAATACAAAATGCGGCCGCATAACAGAATGGGCTGCCAAAAAGCGTTTAGAGGTGCATTTTTTTCTAATGGATAATGAAGCATTCAAGCAGGGGGAATTGTCTGCGCTAAACGCAGAATCTAGTGGCAGTGCACAAAAGATTTTATTGCTAGAGGAATTTTATCGCTCCGCGATTTTTATTGAGGGTCGCACGCCTATTTGGTGGTATGTGCCAGACCACGAAGAAAATAATTTCAAACACTACGCAGATACCTTATTGCGAAAACGATTTATACCGGATACTAGCGTGCTGGACTTTGGCGGCATTACCACAATTCCCGCAGGTGAGTTTCTCGGCGCCGGAATTTGGCAGCTGTATAAGGCTATTGAGTCGCCACATAAATCCGCTCTAAAACTGCTGCTTCTTGAAGCCTATGTGGCTGAATACCCCAATATCCGGCCACTTTCGCTTACCTTTAAATCTAGCATTTACCAGGGCGTAGAAGATATTGATGCGCTCGATAGCTACGTGATGATCTATCGGCGCATTGAGGAGTATTTACTTGAACGCAAACAGTATAAGCGCCTGGAACTTGCCCGGCGCTGTTTTTATTTTAAAGTAAATAAGCCGCTATCCAACCCGCCAACAAGCCGCAGTAAGTCCTGGCAGCGAATATTATTAGAACATCTCACTCGCGAGTGGAATTGGACTGGCGAACATCTTCGTTTTCTCGACGGTCGCAGCCAGTGGAAAACTCCGGAGGTAACCTTAGAACGCAGCCTACTGGTAGCGGAACTTAATCACAGCTACCGCTTTCTTTTGGATTTTGCAAATAATAGCAGCGCTACACGATCAATTTCTCCAGAAGAACTCACCATACTAGGGCGAAAATTACAGGCTGCATTCGAGCGAAAATCTGGAAAAGTGGAATGGGTGAATCCGGGGATATCAAACGACCTCTCTGAAAATACACTGCTCATTATTCGAAGCCTAAGCGAAGAAAGCTTATCGTCTATATGGTCTGCCTATTCGCAAGACCCGAACAAAACTAACCAGACAGAAAATGCAATAAAATCCTGCGCTAGCCCCATCGAACTTATTTTATATTGTTACTACAACGGTATTATTACGCCAACAACTCAGTTTGAATTGCACGAGCAATCCAAAGACCCCACCATCAGCCAGATGGAATTGCGACGGCTTCTAAAAGCCATCAAAACCTGGTTGCCACTCCCTCTGCCACCGGTGCAACACAAAAACTTTCAACGGCCGTCGTTTCCTGAAGAAATTTTATTTTTGATTAATGCTGGAAAATCTCCCACCCCCGAACTCGACATTAAAGGCTACCAACGGCTTAGCGATAATAGCGATGCGCTGCGATACGGCGGCTTCGAAGAAAACCTAGTAGCTTCCATAGACGTTATCACGCGCAATAGCTGGAATGAAATAATCACCCGCCGGTTCGACGACAACTCCGCACTACTTGACGCGCTTATAGACTACCTGCAATCCTCATTGCCGGGCACCCACCACCTCCCTCCACGAGTGCGAGTAGAATGCATCGGCAGCGCCCATTCAACAACCATCACGCACCGAGTTACTCAATGGCTCAGCGATATTACTCAATGCTTTTTTTCAGGTGCACACTCTCGTCAAAATCGTTTCGTTTTCCAACTATCAAACAAATTTCTCTGCCTGCAATTTTTTGGAATGAAACCGCTAGCACACACCTTCATCTCAAAAAAGCTACTGCTTGAACATTTAGAGATGGAACAAAGCCAATACAGCCCCCTTATTATTGACCGCAACGCGCTTAAAAACCACCCGCTGCAAATCATCAGTAAAAAGAGCCAAGGCAATCGCATTGATGTGTTTTTTCGACATTTTGACATTGGCATGGAATACTATGTGGTCGATGAAAAAGGATCCATTTGTTATGCCATGCATCGTGGTCAGCGCAACCACCACGCGCTTAAACCATTGCATCTTTTCTTGCGCTCGGTGCTTCATCGGCAGGTCCGCACCAACCCAAAATTTGCCGCCGACTTCGGCATCTACCCCATCAACTTTTGCGAACTCATCAAAACGGCCAAGTCAGCGTACATAGCACAGACAAAAAATATTACACCAGACATTAAAGATATAGCCAAATTCGAAGTTAAAGCTACAGCCCATTTTAAGAGTGACGGGAGCATTGGTTTTGACTATTACTGTGACGACCAGGAATTCCGCGGCCAAACATTCGCCCAACAACTGGAATTGGTGGTTGCACAGCATGTTCTATCGCGGCGCACGGGAAATGAACACTACCCCATTTACATCACGGATATGGACTTGAGCTTAGTCGCCGATGCGATATCAAATTCAGGCGATCTGCAAATCTCACACTACCTGAAATATAGAAACAAACTGGAGTTCCAACTCAATCAAGCCATAGGAATTTTACTTCGCGCATAGATATCGCAAATTAGCCTCAAGTAGTGCCCATCTATAAATGGCACGTCGGGAGGTGGAATAGCTTTAGCCAGATTTGCGTCACCGAATACAGGGGTTTGCTTGTTGCAAATAGCTACGTCTAGTGGGGTAAAGATGGCCGGTCAAACTACACCACCGTAGAGCCCTATCTACGAATCGGCGCTCAGTGTTTTCCCCTCAAAATATTAAGACATCTCAACTCAGCCCCGCTAGATAGCCCTATCCATGGCCAAGCTACAATTTCAACACCTTAGTCGACCTCAATAGCCACCCTCGGGACTAATCTGTATACTCAATTTCTTTTTCGTTTGACGCTTCGAAGGGTCGTTATGCATACGTGTTTTAGGTCTCAGATAAATAACATCACCCTTACCGTAAGGGCTTGCTTTCGCACGCTGCTTATTTGCGCCCTGGCGTTTTTATGCGTGTCCTGCGGTCAAACGGGCGAACTACGCCTACCCGATGAACCAGCCAAACAGCCCGAGGCCGTTCAGCCCAGTAAATACATAAGCGGCACGGACAACCCAAAAAAGGAGAGTTCCGAATAGAATTTTCCCACCTCTGCCTATAAAAAGTAAGAGCCTAAGCTTATGATTTTTAATAGAATTATTGTTTTATAGCCGAGCTTAAGGTGGACTTTGGGCGGCTATCATTAAATAAAAACTAAAACGAAAGCTTGAACGAGACTAAAACAGATATTAACAGCGCCTGACCAACGGCTTACCCCGGACGACCGCGCAGGAAACACAGAGAAACAAGCATGCAAGATTTTGTCATTCGAGACAACCAATTATACGTAGAGAATACGCCGCTCTCCGCACTCGCAGATCACTACGGTACGCCGTGTTACGTCTACAGCAAAGCGGCGGTCACACGCGCCTACCAGGCCTATGCAGACGCACTAGACGATCACCCCGGCAAGATATGCTATGCGGTAAAAGCCAACTCTAATCTCGCCCTCTTGCAATTACTCGCCCAGCTGGGCGCAGGCTTTGACATTGTCAGCGGTGGTGAATTGAAACGTGTTCTGCACGCAGGGGGAGATCCAGGCCGCATTATATTTTCTGGCGTAGGCAAGACCAAACTCGAAATGCGCCATGCCTTAGAAGTGGGAATATCCTGCTTTAACGTGGAATCGGAAGCGGAATTGTATGCACTTTCCCGAGTGGCAACAGAGCGGGGTTGCAGAGCTAATGTTTCACTTCGCGTTAACCCCGACGTCGACGCCAACACCCACCCCTATATTTCCACAGGGCTAAAAGAAAACAAATTTGGTATCGATATAGACTTCGCCTTCGAAGTATACCAACGCGCCAGCCAGCTGCCCGGCATTAATATTGTTGGCGTGGACTGCCATATCGGCTCTCAGTTGGTGCAGACAACACCGTTTATGGACGCGCTCGATCGCCTGCTGCTGCTTATCGACCGCCTCGGCGATGCCGACATCACAATACAACATATCGATCTTGGCGGCGGCATGGGCATTACCTATAAAGACGAAAAGCCGCCGGAAGTGGCGACGTATTTGGCACAAATTAAAGCAAAGCTGGGGCAGCGAAAACTCGAGCTGGTGCTGGAACCGGGCCGATCCATTGTCGGTAATGCTGGCGTACTGTTGACTGAAGTTGTCTACCTCAAGCCGGGCGATCACAAAAATTTCGCCATTGTCGACGCCGCTATGAACGACAACATTCGCCCCTCTCTTTACCAAGCGTGGCAGAACATGGTGCCATTGCGCCACAACAGCAGCGCCGTAGAAAAAATTTGGGACATTGTTGGCCCCATATGCGAAACCAGTGACTTTCTCGCCAAAGACCGCAAGCTAGCGCTTGCCGAGGGCGATAGACTAGCGATGATGTCCAGCGGTGCCTACGGTTTTGTAATGAGTTCAAACTACAATACTCGCGGTCGTGCGCCCGAGGTATTCGTGGACGGCAGTGAACACCACTTGGTTCGCAGGCGCGAAACTTTTGCCGACTTAATACAGGGTGAACACTTACTTCACTCCAAAACAGGAGCGTAAGCAGTGAAATTGCGGTTCTCAAAAATGCATGGCCTCGGCAACGACTTTGTTATTATTGACTGCGTTTCGCAAAGAGTAAATATAACGCCGCAAAAAGCCAAAAAACTCGCCGACCGCAATTTTGGTGTGGGCTGCGATCAGGTATTAATAGTTGAACCGCCTCGCAGTGCCGACGCCGATTTTCGTTACCGTATATTTAATCACGACGGTAGCGAGGTAGAAAATTGCGGCAATGGTGCACGATGTTTTGCCGTTTTCGTTCGCCAGCGAGGCCTCACCGCAAAATGCGATTTAACCGTGCAAACCGCCGGTGGAGATATACAACTACACGTTCGCGACGACAATCAGGTAACGGTAAACATGGGTGTACCCGTATTATCCCCCGCCGACATTCCATTTGTTGCCGATCGCCAAACGATTAACTATTCACTGCTGGTGGAACAAACCAACTTTGACATTTCGGCCGTGTCTATGGGCAACCCTCACTGCGTGACCTTGGTTGACGATGTAGACAATTTTGCCGTGCCTCACTTCGGCCCACTGATTGAGTGTCATTCACGCTTCCCCAATAAAACTAACGCCAGTTTTATGCAGATTATCTCCCCCACAGAGGCTAAGTTGCGCGTATTCGAGCGAGGCGTGGGCGAAACACTGGCCTGTGGCACGGGCGCGTGTGCCGCCATGGTGAGCGCAAGATTGCGTGGACTGCTAGACGAACGAGCCGACATGCACCTGCCCGGCGGCACCCTCGCACTGGAATGGGAGGGAGAGGGAAAGGCTGTTATGATGACGGGACCAGCCACAAGCGTATTTCAAGGGCAAATGAACGTATGAGTGACAGCACCTATAACAAACCCACCAACGTCAAGAATATTAGCGATGAAGATGTGGTTCGCTACCTGCGGGCACACAAAGAGTTTTTTATTCACCAGCCCGATTTATTAACCGAAATTGAACTGCCCCACCACAGCGGCAAGGCGATCTCACTGGTGGAAAAACAAGTATCCGTTTTACGCGACCGTAATATGGATATGCGTCACCGCTTGAGCAGTTTACTCGACAATGCGCGCGACAACGATCGCCTATTCGATAAAACCAAACGACTGGTGTTGGCACTCATCGAAAGCGCAAGCCTTGCCGACCTTGTGGCCGCGCTTTACTACAGCTTCGAAAAAGACTTCGGCATCCATTACACGCGCCTAGTGCTATTTAGCGGCCAGCACATAGACGCAGGTGCTGCACGCACAGAATCCATTCAGAATGCGCGCGACAGCATTGGCAAGCGTTTAAAATCGGGCAAAGCCGTAAGTGGTGGTGTCGATATCAAAGAAACACAATTTTTATTCGACAACGACACGCCCAACATCGGTTCGGCCGCCATGGTGGTGCTGAGTCACGGAGATACCCTAGGCGTACTTGCCATTGGCAATCAAGACCCAAGCTATTACCACTCCAGCATGGGGACTTTATTTCTAGGTTACATTGGCGAAGTACTCAATCGCCTACTGCCAAAACACCTTTAGCCCGTCGCGCTAGATGACTTCCGACACAGACCTTTTCAATTTTGAGCTGCAACGGTTTGAACGCTTTATCACCAGCGAAAAGCGCCTATCTCCGCACACATGTAAAAGCTATTTACGCGATCTAAAAGCCCTGCAAACATTTTGCCTTGCCGCCAAGATTACACACCTAGACGACATCAAAGACTTCCATATTCGCAATTTTCTAACACAACTTCGCCATCGTGGGTTGAGCAACAAAAGCATACAGCGCTGGCTGTCTTGCAATCGTACATTCTTCCGTTTTTGTGTAAGAGAAAAGTTTGCCAAATTTGACCCCACAGACAATATTCAAGCGCCAAAAGCAGATAAAAAGTTACCAAAAACACTGGATGTAGATCAGGTCGGCCAACTGATAAGCTTTAGCGGAACCGACTTTTTCAGCTGCCGCGATCGCGCGATATTGGAGCTTATATATTCATCGGGCTTGCGCCTGGCTGAGCTCACTAGCCTCAATACCAGCGATATCGATTTTCCCCAGGCGACAATGCGGGTGACGGGAAAGGGCAATAAAATGCGCGAATTACCCGTTGGCCGATATGCCCTAGCCGCCGTTCGGAGCTGGCTCCCCCATAGAGACGCGAGTGTGAAATCTGGTGAAGCGGCGCTGTTTATTAACAATCGCGGCACCCGAATAGCACATCGCAGCGTACAGCAACGATTTACCAAACTGGGAGCACAGCAGGACATTCAACAGCACCTTCACCCTCACATGCTGCGCCACTCCTTTGCTAGCCATATGTTGGAATCGAGCGGTGATCTACGCGCAGTTCAAGAGCTCCTAGGGCACGCCAACATTTCCACCACCCAAATTTATACCCACCTAGATTTTCAACATTTATCTAAGGTATATGATCAGGCGCATCCGCGAGCGCAGAAAAATAGAAAAGATCCAGAATAAATAGTGTAGATGCCATACAAAAATAGCGGGCGCTGGAAATGCTGCAAACGGAAGCAAACACTGCATGGAGCCGCCGCTACATGATGAAACGTCAACCTATTCACGACAAAAGCGTATATTGTCGTTCATTAGCTTTATGGGGTGTTGTGAATAAAAGCCATATCGACTAACACGCTGTAAGCCTTGTAGTACGGGCGCAGCAGAGGTACTACGTTTTTAATGAGGCGAGTTCACCAACGAACAGCACTTCAATGGAAAGAGCTCCCTCTTTCTTGTTAGGCTGTTTCAGTTTGCATTAATTATTAACCTCCAATTAGTCGAATGGCGCTTAATGCAACCTTAACGCACCACGAAATATATGAGGCGCCGCGCTTGAGTAATGTTACTATTTAGCTCAACTATTCGTCCAAGGCAGTCCTTGGCGTGTGGATAATTAAATGGCAGATTTCGACCCTTACCGGCTGTTCGTTCAATCCCAAAAAATCAAAGCGGTAAGGATCTCTAATCGACTCATGCGCAAGACCAGACTGCGTGCAAGGCCAACTGGTGGTGCCAGGGAATTGTGCAAGCACCCCTTGCACAATTGTGTTTCCGGTCATGCCTCTGCGAATGCCTGCATATACTTGAGATTGCATGGGGGAAAGCCCCTTCATTTCAGAAAAGCTCTTACGTAAATCATTAGCTAGCCTTTCAATGACCTTGGCACCCCAACCCTGCTCGGCCTGTCGTTTAAGGATGCCATTCCCTATGCCTTAGGTTGAATGGATTCAATGCTTATACATTTGTTCATTCACACCTCTGACTTGATGTCGCAAAATGAGATCTCAAGATTCACCATTTAAGTGTTTATACTTCTTAACCTGAAAAAGTAGTATTTTTAAAACACTACTCGATCGTCTATGGTTTTTTAGTTCCAGGTATTTGCTGAGCCGCAACATCAAAGGTGTACGCTCCCTCAAATATTGAATCTGTTTTATCGGCTACATAACGCGCTTTATTCACAATAAGTGCATCAGAAAAATCTGCTTCTTTCCGCTTGCCACCTGATTTAATCGGCTTGGCGTTTCTAAAATCATTTAGTGATCGCCAAACAGCTTGCCCACTCTCAAAGAAAATATTTGGCTCCTCGAATAAGGAATTCACAACCTTAAGGATCGAGTCCTTGTCCAAGCCGTATCGTTTTCCTTTCAGTGTCCAAATGGATTCTGCCAACACTACGTCAGTAATTAGAACCGGTTCGCCACTTAAAATGAGGTTACTGGCTAGTTTTGACTGTAGCTTGTCATCATCTAAAAGGTAGCGAAGAAGGACATTGGTATCTATTGTTATCATTGAGCAATGCTGCTCAGCAAAGACTGCTCATCTGAAAACCGCTTGTCTACATTTATACTCTTCAACAACCCTTTAGCAGCACCGGCCACCTTTTTTACAATCGTGATGTGGCCGTCGTTATCTACATAACTTTCGTAATTATCCCCAGGTTCAATCCCAGCCAACCTGCACTGCTCTATCGGGAGAGTTATTTGTCTTTTGGCACTTACTTTAGGCATATCCACCTCTTTACTATTGATCCATGGGTAAAGATACCTAAAACTTTACTACGTGTAAATAGTAAAGACTATATGTGCGCAATTATTTCAAGCAGTCGGGTATTCGAACTCCGAGCATGTGGCTTTTAAAAGCTATATCAATACGCCTTTCCCAGGGCTCGATGTATATCAATGTGGTTTCGGGGTCTTCGTGGTTCAGAATGCTCTGAATTGAATCTAGGCTGCACCCTTCACGATCCAACCAACTCCCGAGCGTCCAACGACCGCTGTGACTAGACCCACCCGGCTATGTCACGCATTAAGTTTTCAAGGCTGCCAAAGCAGTTAGGATGGACACCCACACTACCATTCTGCTCGTGCTGAGATATAACTATTTCATTGAGTTGATTCCTACGATAAATCTTAATATCCCCGAAGGGTAGCAATGGGCAGTTTGCAATCCAGAAATTGATCTGTTCAAATTGCCCACTACGGCCTATAGGTGCCTTAGAGCGCCTTGTGTTAGTGAACACCAACCTGTGTGTTGTCTTTATCAGGACCTCCTGATGAATAATGTTTGTTAAAAAGGTAAAGTTTGTGCGAATAATGAATTGGAATAAGATCGTCATTTTACTGTTATGTCTATCTCTCTTGGCTTGTGGAGGCGGTTCTTCCGTATCAGATCAAGATAAAGATGATAACGCTGGCGATGATAGGCGCAGCGCATTTAGTGTCTCGGGCAGTGTTGTCGTCAATGGCGGTGATGGTGTGGCAGGTATCCAGATTAGCTACGGTGACGCGGAGCCTACACAAACAGACGTGAATGGGCTTTGGTCAGTAGCTGAATTGGAAGGCGAAACAATTATCGCGCCTGTTAGTGAAAACTACACTTTTTCCCCGGTGCAAGTCGCTGTGGCTGCTACCTCACAAAATATTGAATTTACCGCGAGTCTCATTGAATCGCCGGTCGAAATCGAAAGGTATGTCGAAAAGATCAATAATTGGTTCAACAATCAACAGGTGGCGAATGGCTTAGTGGCGAGTGCGGAGAATAGTAAATTTGTCTCCCTGTACGACAATGCCTTAGCGGCACTCGTTTTTATCAACAATGGCAATATTGCCAATGCTGAAAAAGTCTTCGATCATTTTAATGCGCGTATTGATACCGAATTACTAGCCGGTGAAGGCGGTTTTTCGCAGTTTCGAGATACGAGTGGCGCGCATGAAAATCATCGATGGATGGGAGATAATGCCTGGTTACTTATTGCCCTGAATCATTACAAAAGCACGACCGGTAATGGCACCTACGAGAACTTGGCAGAGGGCATAGAAGACTGGCTTCGATCTCTGCAAGATAGCGGTGGTGGTTTGTGGGGAGGCTATGATGCCGAGGGCGAACTGATTGGCAAAAACACCGAAGGAATTATTGATGCCTATAATGCGGTGCGTGGTTATGACGATTTTCATCGAGATATTCTGCAATATCTGGAAAATGAAAGGTGGGACTCATTAGACAAAAACTTGATGGCCACGCCAGGACACCCTCAGTTTCAATATGCTCTGGATTTACACTCCTGGGCCTTTAGTATTTTTGAAGATTATCCTGTAACGACATTAAGTGATGCCGATCGGTTTTTAACAACCAAAGTCTCGACTGCAAGCAATGAGAATATCACCGGTTATTGTTTTGATGAGGACCAGGACGTGGTCTGGCTCGAAGGCACAGGAGAAATGGTAGTGGCGTTTAATGTGGCTGGCATGGAAAGCCAGGCGAGTATCTATTTGGAAGAGATGGAAAAGCTCATAATAGACAGCGCTATTCATGAGGATTCTGCCGGCATACCCTACGCGGCAAATCCTGGCACGGGTTTTGGCGACTCTGATTTGTGGGATTTGGTGGATACCGTGCCGGTGATACCCTCAAGTGCCTGGTATCTGTTTGGCAGAAGCGGGTTCAACCCTTTTAGCTCTGGCAGAAATAAAAATACGCCTG
>JBLHGN010000017.1:0-26043 GCA_047616325.1 Lentisphaeria bacterium | reverse complement strand
AAAAGCATGACTGTCGCGGCCGTCGACAGGTTGATTCACCACGGCAACATCATTGAACTGGAAGGAGATAGCTATCGAAGAAAGACGGCAAAAAGTACGAATAAGACAACTTTAATCAATTAACCCAGTGAACCCGCCAATCTAATTGTCGCCAACCCGCCAAAGTAGTTGACGTCTAATAAACAACGGCACAATGGTAGGCATGTCGCAAAACGAATTCGTCTCAGCGTTTGGTATAAGCGTCAGTACTCTTCGGCATTGGGAGCGCGGCGATCGCACGTCTCAAGGTCCAGCCTTGGTCCTACTCAATGTTGTTGCTAAAGAGCCAGGTGTTGTGCTTCGAGCGTTGGCGTCGTAAGTGCTAATAAAAAGTTCAACCGTACTGCAGATGTAAATGGTTTTTCCGGTCCGGTTTCGTTTATCCTAAATATATGAGTTGGATCGTTGCGAGGGCGTCTAAGGTACTGAAAATAGAGCGAACTTTTCACTTTTGAAATGATCGCATAGTCACCCCCTATGGGTGAGTCTCAAAAAAACAAAAAACGCCTTATTTTCAGTGCGTTAGGCCTTCGCAGTAGATTCAACTGATTAATTGAGGTCTATATTACTAAAACACCTGAAGAGCTGCCCTCTATATTAGCAAAGGCCATCGCGGCAGGTGGTACATTAGCAAAACCCGCCACAGGACATCCTTGCGTATTCCTGCCAAGATGAACGCTCATTCTCGTATAAAGAGAGAAAAATCTTCACGATGAATAAGAATGGGTGTTCACGTATGGCAGAATATGCAAAAGCACTATAGAGAAAAATAAAATCCCCCCAGGTACCTGAGTGACTCGGCTATATTCGCCTCAGGAAAAGGTCCATTTCTAAAGTCACACGGGCTATGAACTATGGACAAAATTTCGGTGCTGAAATTTACCTCAACGAAACATTACAAAAACTGCCACTCAAAGAATGACAGTCTCGGAGTGTGGTCTTGCGTTTTATTTTCTATAACGAAATCGATTTTTCGTGAGCAGATATTATATGCCTGCCTGAGGAATTGTGCCTGGGTTATTAATCAGTATGTGTTTCAAGGGAGCGAAATAGAAAAACTAACTCCTATTTGTTGGCGACGGCAGTGCGCCCATTTCATTCTCAATCCAAGTTTCTACTTCGGCCATCACTTGTTTGCTCGTTCTACCATTGCAGTAAATCGCCGGACCAATGCTGACCGTGATTAAACCAGAATGTTTTACAAAGCGATTAATTGGCCAGCAGTGGCCGGCGTTAAGCGCAACCGGCACAATACTAGCGTTTGCAGCGGCGGCTATATCTGCACCACTGCGAGCATAAACACCCTTTGTACCTGGTGCAATGCGTGTACCCTCGGGAAATAAAATAATATTAAAGCCCTCAGATAAGTGCTTAATGCCCAGTGTTTTTACCTGTTTTAATGCCCCCCTAGGGTTACTGCGGTCTATAGCTATAGGGTAAAGCGCGCGTAGGCCCCAGCCGAAAAATGGAATTTTTAACAGTTCTTGCTTAAGCACCGTAGAAGAAGGCCAAAACAAACTTTGCAAAAACAAGGTCTCCCATGCACTCTGGTGTTTGGAGAGAACAACAAAGGCTTGTTGCATAGAAGCGGCATTTTCCAAGCCTTTAACTTGGTAGCGTACACCACAGCACAATTTTAACCAAGCCACAACAACTGTCGTCCAGCTGGAGATAATTTTATGTCGTACGCGTCTGGGTAATAGCCAAAGTGCAACCGAGAGGGTCCCGTAGCTAATGGTTAGCAGAAAATAACCGATTGAAAATAGCGAAGAACGTATTACTGCCAACAAAGAATTATCCCGCCATCGTTAAGTTAAAATTGTTGTGAAAAATGAACAGTTGCAGCGCACTACACTTTAGCCACCAAGTAGGATATGTCGGCCACCTCTAAAAATATTGATCGTAACTGCTGAAGCAGGGCCAAGCGATTATTTTTAATCTCACTATCGTCAACCATCACCATAACGTCATCAAAGAATGTATCTACTGGCTGCCGTAATTGCGCGAGGGTTTTCAGAGCCTCGGTATAATTACCGCTGTTTAGCAAAGGCGTAACACTAGCGACTAGGTTTGTAAGCGTTTGCGCTAGATCTTTCTCTGCATCCGCTTGCAATAATGCCTCATTCACCGAAAGCCCTTGAGGTAGTGCGGTTTTTGCCAGTATATTCGACACGCGTTTGTTGGCCGATGCCAGTGCCGGGGCTTCGGCCATACGGCAAAATTCAGCAACGGCCTGAACACGTTTATCTATATCCAGGGGGCAGCTTAAATTTTTTGCTTGCACGGCCTGGAATATTTCTGTGGCAATGTTTTCCTCGTCATACCAGGATTTAAATCGATCTAACATATACGAGAGAACATCATCTACGACGGTATCGGCGCACGGTAGGTCGGAAAATTCTGCAGCGGAAGCTTCAATAAGCTCGCGTAAATCCAGCGCGTAAGATTTACCCACCAATATACGCAGTGCACCAATAGACAAGCGTCGAAGCGCGAAGGGGTCTTTAGAACCCGAGGGCTTTTGTCCCAAACCAAATATTCCTGTTATGGTGTCGATTCTGTCCGCTAGCGCAACGATAGCGCCGGCATCACTGCTAGCCAGTGCATCACCAGAGAAGCGCGGCATATAGTGCTCAGTTATAGCGGTAGCTACTTCCTTGCTTTCACCGTCATTCAGCGCGTAGTGGTAACCGGCGATACCTTGCATGTCGGCAAACTCGTAAACCATCGAGCTGACTAGATCAGATTTACACAATTGCGCCGTGCGGCGAACATCGGTAGGAGCGACGCCAAGTTTTTTGCAGATAAAATTTGCCAGGTGTTCAATGCGCTGAGTTTTTTGGTAAACGCTACCCAGCTTGTCTTGGAAAACCACCTGCTTTAATTTTTCCCTTTGGCTGGTAAGCGAGGTTTTTTTGTCGGTTTCAAAAAAGAACGCTGCATCCGCCAGGCGCGGGCGAATTACACGCTCGTTCCCGCTAATGACTTGGCCAGGGTCTTTACTGACCAAATTCGCGATGGTAATAAAATATGGCAGGAGTATATTATTGCTGTCGACCAAATGAAAATATTTTTGATGCTCCTTCATGGACGACACCAAAGCTTCGGCGGGTACCTGCAAAAACTCGGCATCAAACTGACCTGAAAGTGCCACCGGCCATTCAACTATGCCAGTGACTTCATCCAATAGGTCTTCATCGATAACGGCAATACCTCCGACATTGTCTGCCTGGGTGTTAACCTGTTCACGTATCAAATTTTTACGTTCGTTATAGTCGACAATCACGTGGCCAACGCTACGTAAAATTTCCACGTAGTCAACGGGCTTGGTAATGTTTATCTCATGGTTAAAATGTACGCGATGCCCACGAGAAAGATTAGTTGCTTGCATATCTAGTACTTTTTCATCCAGTACCTGCTCGTCTAGCACCATTACCAGCCAGCGAATAGGACGAACAAATTCAGTGCGACTACTGCCCCAGCGCATACGCTTTTTTATAGGCAATTTAGCCAGAGACAGCCGCACAATGTCGCCGAGCAAATCTTTAGCGAGCGCGCCACCACTTTTCAGGTGGGCAACAACTTTGTCTTGTTTGCCGTCGTTCATGGTTGACAGTTCGCTAACGGACAACGCGTTTTTAGACGCAAAAGCGAGTACCGCTTTGCTGGGTTCCCCAGCACTATCGAAGGCGATTTTAGCGGGGGGCCCCCACACAATCACATCCTCAATGGGGGTAGATTCGTGTAAACCCTTCACAAGCACAGCAAGACGGCGCGGAGTAGCAAAATATGTAATGGATTCAAAGCCAAGCTTTTGTTCGTCTAAAGCGCATTTAATACCCGTGTAAAACGCGACGGCTAACGCTTTAAGCGAGGTGGGTGGTAACTCTTCAGTTCCAATTTCAACAAGAAAGTCATGGCTCATATTATTTCGCTCCATCTTGCTGAATTCGGTTTTTTACTTCCTGCTTTAACGCTTCGCTGGCCAGCGGAAAGTCTAAGGCCAATCGTGTATTAAAGTACGCTTGGGCTACTTCGCGAGAGAGGGTGCGCACTCGCAAAATAAAGCGCTGTCGTTCAGTGACAGAAATCGCCTGGCGCGCGTCCAATAAATTAAACGCGTGCGATGCCTTCATTACCTGCTCGTAGGCTGGCAGTGGCAGCCCAGCTGCAATTAATTTTTTCGATTCACTTTCACAGGAATCGAAGGTTTTGAATAAAAACTCAATATTGGCGTGATTGAAATTGTAATCGGACATTTCAACTTCGTTCTGGTGGAACACATCGCCGTAGGTCACCGGGTTGCCGTTGGGGTCTTTGGTCCACACTAAGTCATAAATAGAATTTTTGTTTTGCAAGTACATGGCGATGCGTTCCAGCCCGTAGGTGATTTCACCTGTCACCGGATAACATTCGAGGCCGCCCACCTGCTGGAAATAGGTGAACTGGGTCACCTCCATGCCGTTTAACCACACCTCCCAGCCCAACCCCCAGGCCCCTAGCGTGGGCGATTCCCAGTTGTCTTCCACAAAGCGAATGTCGTGAATTTCGTTGTCAATTCCGAGCTGTTCCAGGGAGCCTAAATACAATTCTTGAATATTGATGGGAGAAGGTTTGAGCACGACCTGAAACTGGTAGTAGTGTTGTAGTCGATTAGGGTTTTCGCCGTAACGGCCGTCTGTTGGTCTTCGGCAGGGTTGAACGTAGGCGCTGTTCCAAGACTCGGGACCAATGGCGCGTAAAAAAGTGGCTGGATGGAAGGTACCTGCACCCACTTCCAAATCGAGAGGCTGTAATATAATGCAGCCCTGTTCGGCCCAATACTGCTGCAGGGCTAGAATCAAGCCTTGAAATGTAGAAACGTCTGGTTTTGCCACGGGTTTAAGTCTCTTAATTCACTAAATTGACAAACTAACCGAAAGCTAAGCGCTTTTGTTTGCAGTGCGGTCGCAGCTTGTTTCGGAAAATATAAAGGGCGCAATTATAGCGATCGGGGGGCGTTTCCACCATGGGTCAGGTGCAGTAAACACCATAACAAGCGATTCTAAGGTGGCAAAGTGGCAAATAAAGGTTAGACCTTGTCGGCCTTCTTTGGCAGAATTGAAAAATTTACCGGTAAAACCATGTCGCAATCGCAATCCTCACTGAAAACTCCACTTCCTTTTAAAGCCCAAATTTTGGTATGCCTCATAAAAACTGTGGGTTATTTACCCCTTTCTGCGGCGCGCAGGTTTGGTGCCGCATTGGGGTGGTGTTCTTGGCTGGTTCAAGCGCGTGGTGCGAAGGTGACGCGGGAAAATATCGCGCTATGTTTCCCCGACCTCACTGCGGAGCAACAGCTTGCATTGGCAAAAAGCAGTGTAATTGAAACCGGCAAGCTAGCGGCGGAAGTGTGTGTGATTCGTCAGCGCGACCCCCAGTGGTTGCAAGCAAGGATAAAAGCCATTCATGGTGAAGCGCTGATTAAAGAAGAGATTGCCAAGGGAAAGGGCCTCATTTTGTTGGCCCCTCATTTGGGTAATTGGGAAGTGCTGGGGCTTACCCTGCCGTCCTACGGCAAAATGACCGCGCTCTACCAGCCCCCCAAGCAAGCATATTTGGAAGAGCTGGTAAAGAGCTCGCGTCAGAAAACTGGGGCTGAGTTAGTGCCCACCACGCGCAGAGGTGTTGTAAAACTGTTGACTTCCTTGAAGTCCGGCGGAATAACGGCTGTACTACCCGACCAAAACCCCGCGCACGGTTCTGGAGAGTTTAGTCCCTTTTTCGGGCATCTGGCCTACACGATGACCATGGTGCACGGGTTTGTAAATAGAGCCGATTGTCCGCTAATTATGGGTTTTGTGTTGCGCGTAAAAGACGGTTTTGAGGTGTTTTTTATTCAAGCAGACGAAGCTATTTACTCCAAAGATCCGGCCGAGAGTTTGGCCGCCATGAACCAAGCGGTTGAAAAGTGTATTGCTCACTGCCCGGAACAATACCAGTGGGAATACAAACGTTTTAAAAAAATCCCACCAAACGGTGTAAAGCGCTATCGCTTTTAAGGTGGTTTACTATTTATAGATATCAGCGTCGCCAAAACATGGGTGTGAAAAGCACGAGCAGGGTAAACACTTCCAAGCGCCCTAATAACATAGCAAAACATAGTATCCACTTTGCTGTGGAGTTGATGTTGCCATAGTGCGTGGCCACATCACCAAGCCCCGGGCCAAGATTATTCATACAGGCGCCCACAGCCGTAAACGCGGTGGCAAAGTCTAAACCGGTGGAAAGCAGCAATATCCACATCACCAAAAAAGATACAATGTAGACAGCCATAAAGCCCCATACACCTTCCAATATGCGATCGGATACAGTCTTACTGCCTATTTTTATAGGTATTACCGCATTTGGATGCACAAGTCGGTGCAGCTCGCGCAAACCCTGTTTTATCACCAACAAGATACGGATCACTTTAATACCGCCAGCGGTAGAACCGGCGCAGCCACCCATAAAGGCTAACATAAAAATTAGGATAGGGAGAAAACTAGGCCAGAGGGAAAAGTCAGCCACACCAAAGCCGGTGGTGGTGAGCACGGATACCAATTCAAAACTGCCTTTCAGCACGGCCTCGGTTACCCCGTAGGTACCAGAAAAGAACAAATAAACTATGGTAATGGCACACCCTATAAGAATCATACTGCCGTAAAAGCGCGCTTCGGGGTCGCGCACGTAGTGAGCAATGCCACGGCTGTTCCATGCGAAAAAATGTAGACCAAAATTGACCCCCGAAAGCACCATAAAAAATATGCACACCAACGTGATAGGCGTGCTTTCAAAGTGACCGATGCTGGCATCGTAGGTTGAAAACCCGCCGATGGCTACTGTAGAAAAGGAGTGACCGATGGCGTCGAACAAGCTCATGCCCGCAGCCCAGTAGGCTAGCGCACAAACAATAGTGAGGCTTAGATAGATTAAAAATAGCACCTTTGCGGTTTCGGTAATTCGCGGGGTGAGTTTATGGTCTTTCACTGGTCCTGGGGTTTCGGCCCGGTATAGCTGCATACCTCCAATGCCCAGCATTGGCAGAATGGCCACAGCAATAACAACAATGCCGATGCCGCCCAACCACTGAAGTTGCTGGCGATAAAATAGGATGGATTTGGGTAAAAATTCGATCCCGGATATGACCGTTGCCCCGGTTGTGGTGAGCCCGGACATCGACTCAAATACAGCATCAACCACACTCAAATGTGTTTCATCAACAATCATGAGAGGTAGCGAACCGAAAATACCCAACACAGTCCAAAACAATGAGGTGATTAAAAAACCATCTCGTGTGCGCAAATCGCGTTTTACCTTATGCACAGGAAACCAGGCACTGAAGCCAGTGATAAAGGTAATGGCAAAGGCCAGTAGAAAGCTGGGGTAGACGCCGTCTTTGTACCACAACGACACGAGCGCAGGAGTTGCCATGGTGATGCTGAACATCATTAACAGCACACCGATGATTTTGGAAATAATGGCAAATTGCATTAATGCTTCAACTCAATTGATCAGAGCCCGGTTACACGGGGTGAGTGTAATATTTTCTGTGTCTTGGCCTTTGCATCTTTTGAGGCGCACTCAATTTGGATACAGTGGCTTTGGCCCAATGCTTTTGGTCTGGAGGCTAAGGCGATTAGAAAAAGGAAAAGCCCACTTGGAAAAGCAGTTCAATATCACGGGTATATTGTTTGTCGATAAGAAACAAAATGACGTGATCCCCCGATTCAATTACCAGGTCATCATTGGCAATAATGACGTGATGGGTTTTATCTATAACCGCATTTGAACCGATGCCTATTTGCCCATCCACCCTGGGGGCGATGGAGCGCACTACTGCGCCTATTGTCGCGCCCTCCGGCAGGTCGATGTCTTCGATACTGCGCCCTACTACTTTTGAATTTTTGGTATCGCCGTGGGCGATAACTTCGATGGCCTCAGCCGCGCCTCTGCGCAGAGAGTGAACGTTTACTATGTCGCCACGTCTTACGTGAGCTAGCAGTGTGCCTATGGTTGCCTGTTGCGGTGATATAGCGATATCCAATTCCCCACCTTGCACCAGGTCCACATAGGCGGGGTTACTTATGAGTGTGAGAACTTTTCTAGCGCCCATGCGCTTGGCCAAAAGAGATGACATAATATTGGCTTCGTCGGAATTGGTCACAGCGAGAAAGATATCGGTATCTTCAATATTTTCCTCTTGCAGGAGGTCTTGGTCAGAAGAGCTGCCTTGCAGTACCACGGAGTGGTTTAACTTTTCGGAAAGATAGGCTGCGCGGCGACTGTTGAATTCGATGACTTTCACTGAATACTGTTTTTCCAGTTTGGTGGCCAAGCGCAAACCTATATTGCCTCCCCCTGCGATAATGATGCGTTTGTAGGGGCGGTCTAAGCGTCTTAGCTCACTCATTACCGAGCGAATGTCATCTTTCGCGGCGATAAAAAATACTTCGTCGTCAACTTCAATAACGGTAGAACCGCTGGGCATTAGCGGTCTATTACGCCGGTAAATCGCGGCCACCCGGGTTTCGACATTGGGCATGTGCTTACGAAAAAAACGCAGCTCCTGGCCAACTAAGGGCCCGCCATAATAGGCTTTGACTGCTACCAGTTGGACCAGACCACCAGCAAAATCCAGCACCTGTAGGGCGCCAGGCTGCTCCACTAATTTGTAGATATAGTCGCTCACCAGTTGCTCAGGGCTGATAATTACATCAACTGGCACGGCTTCGTTGCGGAAAAGACCTTCGTGTGAGGCATAGGCCTCCGCTCTTATGCGAGCAATTTTAGTGGGCGTGCGGAAAAGACTGTGGGCGATTTGACACGCCACCATGTTAATTTCATCCACTCCGGTGACCGCGATCAGCATGTCGGCGTCTTCGATTCCCGCTTGCACAAGTATATCGGGGTGGGAGGCCTGACCAGCCACAACGCCGATATCGAGTCTGTCTTGCAGTTCTCGCAGACAGTCGACGTCGGAGTCTACCACGGTGATGTCATTGGCTTCGCCGGACAGATTAGACGCCAGTGTTCCACCTACACGACCGGCACCTAGTATTATTATTTTCATTAATTGAGTCTCGCTGGCGCTGCCCCAGTGGTTCTATTTAAGTGTAGCAATTTTAGGCTAAAGCTTTTTTTAAGCGCGCATAATAGAAACCATCGTGGCCGTCTATTTGCGGAAACAACTGCTTGCCGTAGGGTCTAGTCAGGCCCCAGTTGGATTCTATGGGCAAGTGTATAGCGTCTTCCTGTGAATTCACAAATTTACCCACAACCGCTTCATTTTCTTCGGGCAAAATTGAGCAGGTGGCGTATACAATTACGCCACCCGGGGCGAGTGCAGACCAAAGGGTTTGTAGTAGTGTCATTTGCAATTGCTGCAGGGCAATCAAGTCGCTCTCTCTGCGCAATACCTTTATATCGGGATGCCGACGAATGACGCCCGTAGCGGAACAGGGAGCATCCAGCAGTATGCGATCAAAGGGCATCCCGTTCCACCACGACGCGGTGTTGGCAGCATCGTCAATAATCAAAGAGGCACTGAGCTGTAAACGCTTTAAATTTTCTCGCACTCTTTGCATTCGCAAAGCGTCTAGTTCAATGGCAACCAGCTCTTCCAGTTGCGCCTCGGACTCCGCGATATGACAGGTTTTGCCTCCCGGTGCGCAACAGGCGTCTAGAACTCTTTGGTTTGCGGCCAAGTCCAGCAGGCCCGCACTCAACTGAGCGGCCTCGTCTTGAACGCTAAAAAGGCCCTCATTAAAACCGGGCAAGCTGGTAATATCGCTAGCGCCATCTACCACTAAACCGTCGGCACTGAATTCGCAGGGGCGAACTTCAATCTGAGCGCCGCCTTCGCCTATAAGTTTCTCGCAAAACTGAGTGCGTGTGGTGAGGTGTTGGTTAACCCGTAAGGTCAGCGGCCCCTGCTGATTGGCCGCTAACAGTATATTCTTCCAGTTGTCTGGCCAGGCCTTTTTCACCTTAGTGATAAGCCATTCGGGGTGGTCGTATTGCGCAGATATATTGCCAGAAAGGCTGGCTTCCAGTGTTTGCTTGTCTCGTGTGTAGGTTCGCAAAACACCGTTTATGAGCTTGTTTGCCCACAGTTTTTTAAGGGCTTTGGCACCGCTTACTGTTTCCGATATTGCCGCGTGATCGGGTGTTCGCATATATTTTAGTTGATAGAGGCCTATCAAAATGAGGGCATGAATGTCGGCATCTTTGTTTTTTAAGGGTTTACCCAGTAGTTTATTGGAAAGGCCCGAGAGCGTGAAATAATGACGAACAACGCCAAAGCAGATTTCTTTAAAAATAGCGCGATCACGAGTGGGCAAGGGTTCGGCGTACTGTTCGTAAACACTGTTGAGCGAAGCTTTTTGTTGCAGCACTGGCGCTAGTGTTTTTGCGGCTTGTGCGCGCACGTTCATCGTTTATTTTCCAAGTTGTTTCAAACCGACCTCTGTGCGCAGCAAGGCGCCAAAACCATTTAAAAATTCGCTCGCACTGAGCGCCTTTTTCCCTGCCAGCTGAACTGTGTCCAGTTGTAATTGACCCTCACCGCAAGCTACCGTAATTCGGTTGTTGGCGATAGTTACTCGGCCCGGCAATGCGTCGCTGTTTTTGTTCAAATCGGTGGCAGCATGTATACGCAATCGTTCGCCGCTAAGCAGGGTGAAGCAGACGGGGGCAGGATTGAACGCGCGAATTTTTCGTTGAATTACTTCTGCGCTTTGCCCCCAGTCGATCTCGGCTTCACTTTTATCTAACTTGCGAGCATAGCTGGTGATGCCACCGTCCTGCTGCTGTGCTTGAGTTTGGCCCGTGCAGATAAGATCGACTGTTTCCAGTAAAGCGGCGGGGCCGAGCACACTCATTTTTTGATAAATGTCGGCGGAGTTGTCTTGGGTTTCTATGCTGCAACTTCGCTTCAGGAGCATCGCGCCGGTATCCAGGCCCGCATCCATCTGCATTATGGTAACCCCTGTTTCAGTGTCTCCGGCCTCGATTGCTCGCTGAATAGGCGCGGCCCCGCGCCAGCGTGGCAGCAGTGAGCCGTGTACATTGAGACAGCCATAACGTGGAATATCGAGAACCGTCTGCGGCAGTATCAGACCGTAAGCCACCACAATCATCAGGTCGCATTCGAGTGTGGCGAGTCTATGCTGCTCTTCTTCACTCTTTAGCGAGCGTGGTTGCTGAACTGGGATGCTGTTCGCTTGCGCTAGCGCTTTGACAGGGCCTGCGCTTATCTTTTTGCCCCTTCCTGCGGGTCGGTCTGGCTGAGTGTAAACTGCTAGAACATTGTGGCGACTAATAAGCAGGGCATTCAGGTGCTGCGCGGCAAAATCGGGTGTTCCAGCGAACACAATGTTGAGAGGGGAAGTGAGAGTTGTGTTTACCAATGTATAAACCTTCGTGGTATGTAGCGTTTGCTGGGCCATTTTGGGGAAGGGATTTTACAGGCCCAGGTAGGTGTCTATCAGTTCTATACCCGGCCGTGAACCTTGTGCTGCTTTTCAAGTTTCTTGCGTATGCGCTGGCGTTTAATGTTGGAAATATAATCCACAAAAAGTTTACCTTTTAAGTGGTCAACTTCGTGTTGAATACACACAGCAAGCAATTTTTTTGGCTCAATGGTGAAGGGCTTGCCGTTGCGATCCAGCGCTGTAACACGAATATGTTCGGGACGCACCACTTCCTCGTAAAACCCCGGCACCGACAGACAGCCCTCTTCGTAGTCAAACAGCGCAGCGTCCAATACGGTAATTTCGGGATTAATAAAAACCTGAGGTTGGTTCTTTTCATTCGATATATCGATGACAATCACCTGTTGGTGTACGTTCACTTGGCTCGCGGCCAGGCCGATACCGGGAGCCTCGTACATGGTTTCAAGCATGTCGTCGATAAGTTGAAGTATCTCGACATTCACCACCTCTACCGGTTTGGCAACAGTACGTAGCCGTGGATCGGGGAATTCTAATATGGTTAATATACTCATTACGTGACAAACTTCTAGTAATTAGCTAAATTTGGCTGCTAACATTATGATCAATAGGGGTTTATACTGCTTTAGCGGCGTTGGTCTAAACGACTAACGACACAGATTGAACTATTATAACGGTTAAATGCTCCCGCGCCGAATTGATCAGGGTATATCAAATGAAAAAAAATCTTCTCGCAATTCTTGCCGCCACTTTCTTTTCGGTAACGGCCGCGCTCAGCGTCAGCGCTTATGAGCCGCGTTTGCGAGACGATGTGCCCGAAACGCATACGGTAGTAAAAGGGGATACTCTTTGGGATATATCCTCTACCTTCCTCAAAAATCCGTGGATGTGGCCAGAAATCTGGCATGTGAACGCCCAAATAGAAAACCCCCACCTGATCTACCCTGGAGATGTCATCCGCCTTATTTATATGGACGGTAAACCGCGTCTTACCCTAGACACTAGTGGTCGGGTGTTTAAGCTTTCGCCTCAAGCGCGAGTATTAACAGCCGGCGAAGCTATAAAAGCCATCCCACTGGAAAAAATAAATAGCTTTTTATCTCGTAGCCGCGTGGTAGAGCTAAATGATTTAAAATTGGCCCCCTATGTTGTATCTGGTGTCGATGGTCATCTTATTTCAGGTGCCGGCAGTAAAGTCTATGTGCGTGGCGATATTAAACAGCGTTACACCGTTTATGGCGTATATCGTAAGGGCCAGGAGTATATCGACCCAGACACCAATGAACGTTTAGGTATACAGGCCATAGATATTGGCTCGGGAGAAATTGTTGCTATTGACGGCGAAATTTCCACTATGGAAGTATCGCGTACGACGGAAGAGATTCGCACCGGCGACCGCTTACTGCGACAAGAGGCGCGATTGGTCGATTCTACTTTTTATCCTTCTCCACCCAGTACCACCGTTGATGGGGAAATTCTTGCGGTAGAAGGCGGTATAAGCCAAGTGGGAAAAATGGATGTTGTGGTTATTAACCGCGGGGCGCGCGAGCAGGTAACTCCGGGTAATGTACTTGCAGTTTATAAGCGTGGTAGCAAAATACGCGACCGAGTCTCGGGCCAGTCGGTCACTTTGCCCGATGAGCGAGCAGGCTTGGTGATAGTTTTTAGAGTTTTTGATAAAGTGAGCATGGGACTAGTGCTCGAAGCTAGTCAGGGCTTGACCATTAACGATATAGTTAAAAACCCTTAATCGGGGCAATTTGAGCGAAGGGCGGTTCGGATAGCCGCCCCCTTCATCAGCATATCAAGGAAGACATTATGTCTAAACCAATAGATTCCCAAATTTTAATACCCTTAGATTCACCTGAGGGCGTTACCTCTACTGCCATTAAAGCCAGCGAAGCTACCGTGAATATTTCAGCCAGCGCTCTTCCTCAGCGGTGGTTGAGCGAAGACCCTCTTAGAAAATCGCTACTTCTGAGCCTCTTACCAGGCCTCGGTGCAGCCAGTTATTGGCGCTTGATGGATGGCTTTGATGATTCTCAAGGGGCAATAGTCGCTTTTGACAGACAGTTACAGAGCTGCATGCCAACCCCAGCGTGGCAGGCTTTTAACGACTATATCAAGCGCGGCAATGCCAGCGAAGTGGGCAACCGCATGGCGCGCACCATAGATTGGTGTGCAAAACATCAGGTCACCTTGCTGGACGTAACCCACGCGGATTATCCAAAGTTGTTGCGCAATATTCGTCGTCCACCACCAATCTTATACGTGCGCGGTAATGTGCAATGTCTTTCTTTGCCGCAAATAGCGGTTGTGGGTAGCCGCAACTCGAGCCCCGGAGGGAGAACCAATGCCACCATATTTTGTTCGGCTTTGGCGTCCAGTGGTTTTACCATAACTAGTGGTTTAGCTCTTGGCATTGATGCCGCCGCCCACAAAGCAGCCATTACCGCCAAGGGTACAACAGTTGCCGTTATTGGAACGGGTATCGACCAATCGTACCCGATGCGGAACGTTAGTTTGGCGGCGGAAATCGTGGCGGAAGGCGGTGCAATCGTCAGCGAATTTCCCTTGGGTACTTCTCCAATGCCGGCCAACTTTCCACAGCGTAATCGTATTATTAGCGGCTTAAGTTGTGGCACTTTGGTGGTCGAAGCCGCACTAAAAAGCGGCTCGCTCATCACCGCAAAATATGCCCTCGAACAAAACCGGGAAGTATTTGCCATTCCCGGTTCTATTCATAACCCCAAGAGTCGCGGTTGCCATGCCTTAATAAAGCAGGGTGCCAAATTGGTAGAGACCGCCGAAGATATAGCGGAAGAGCTGGCGGGAATGGTTTCCTTTCACTCCCAAGAGTTGGGGGAAAACAAAAAACGCGTGCAAGCGGTAGATTTTCTCAGCGAAACTGACAAAACATTGTTGAATAAAATAGATTATGAGGCTGCGCCACTGGAAGTCTTAGTGGAAAGAAGCGAGTTAAGTATTAGCGAAGTAATTGGTGCATTAATATCATTAGAGTTGCAAAACTTGATTGTTAGTCAAACGGGTGGATATGTGCGCACGGCTAGCTAGTGCCTAGTAGCATCCAGACGTAGCTCGCCGCCTGCGTCTCTTGCGAGGGTCAGGGTAAATAGCGTAACTTTTGATTCTTTTCTAATATAGAGACTGGAGGGGCGTCAGTTGGGTTTTTTTACAGTTTATAGCGAAACATTTTTAGTTGCATTACTTACTTACCTAGCTTACGCCATTTACGGATTTCCCTATGCGCGCTAATTTTTGGTTCTACAACCACCGTATTTTACAATGCCATAAAACCCTGACGGCAGGTGGGGTAGTCGCCTACCCCACAGAGGCTGTGTGGGGTTTGGGCTGTGACCCCTTCAACCCAAACGCGCTTGAAAAAGTATTACGATTAAAAAATAGAGACCCTGAAAAAGGTCTAATTTTAGTTGCGGCCTCCATTGATCAGTTTAAATTTTTGCTTAATGATGTAGACCGCGCTTTGATTGAGCAACTAAAAAACTCGTGGCCAGGACACAATACGTGGCTGGTAGAACACAAACACCGTGTTCCCGAGCTGGTGCATGGTCGTCACAGCACTGTAGCGCTTAGAGTAAGTACGCACCCAATAATTCAAGCGCTATGCACTCGATTTAATGCCCCCATTGTGTCTACCTCAGCGAATCCGCAGGGCATGTCACCCGCCAAAACAAATTTTATGGTGCGTCGATATTTTTCTAAGCAGCCCGTTTTTTTTGCGCCTGGCGTTACCCTCGGTTTGCAAAAACCCTCGGCCATCCGCGACCTAAAATCCGGCAAACTTGTGCGAACCAGTTGATGTGCACTGGAATTAATAACGCGTGTGATTTATACAAAACGAAAGAGGCAAGCAGTGAACGACATCCCCGATAAAAATGCGGTAAAACACTATTGCGAAGATTTGCAAAATAGAATTTCCGTTGACCTGGCTGCGGTCGATGGCAAAGCGGAGTTTGAAGAGGAAAGCTGGACGCGCGAGGAGGGTGGCGGTGGCCGATCGCGGGTAATGTGTAACGGCGCCGTTTTCGAAAAAGGCGGGGTGAATTTTTCTCATGTATTGGGAAAGTCTCTGCCGGCGTCTGCCACCGCAAATCGACCTGAACTAGCTGGCCGCAACTTTGAAGCCATGGGCGTTTCCCTCGTGATGCACCCTAACAACCCCTATGTTCCAACAAGTCACGCCAACGTCCGGTTCTTTATTGCTGAAAAAGAGGGCGAGCCGGCTATTTGGTGGTTTGGCGGTGGCTATGATTTAACGCCCTATTACGGTGATGAAGACGATTGTCGACACTGGCACGAGACAGCTAAAAAAGCCTGCAATCCCTTTGGTCAAGACGTCTATAGACGTTATAAACGTTGGTGTGATGAATACTTTTACCTAAAACATCGCGACGAACCGCGCGGTGTCGGTGGACTATTTTTCGACGATTTAAACGAGATGGGATTTGATCGATCATTCGAATTTATGAAGTCCGTAGGCGACAGTTACACAGCAGCCTACGTGCCGATTGTATTAAAGCAAAAAGATCGTATTTTTGGTGAGCGAGAAAAACAATTTCAACTCCATCGAAGAGGGCGGTATGTGGAATTTAATTTGGTATATGACCGGGGTACATTATTTGGCTTGCAGAGCGGAGGAAGAACGGAATCCATTTTAATGTCGTTACCTCCATTAGTGCGCTGGCAATATAATTGGCAACCGGAAAAAAACACGCCTGAAGGTGAGCTCTACGATAAATTTTTAAAACCCCGTGAGTGGATATAGAAATGCCTAACCGCACCGACCATTACGCCGTATTTGGCAATCCCATAGAGCATTCTAAGTCTCCACAAATACACGCGCAATTTGCCGCGCAGGTGGGACACAGTATTGAGTATGTTAAACAGCTGATTGAGTTAGACTGTTTTAATATCGCAGCTGCTGATTTTTTTAAACGCGGTGGCTTGGGTCTAAATATTACCGTGCCGTTTAAATTGGACGCGTACAACTTTGCCGATAGTTTAACCGAGCGTGCACGTTGTGCTGGGGCAGTTAACACACTGATTAAAGCAGCCGACAACACCATTCTTGGCGATAACACCGACGGAACCGGTTTGGTTGCAGATTTAGTTAGTAATTTAGCGTGGCCCCTGCGCGATAAAAACATAATGATTATTGGCGCAGGGGGGGCCGTGCGAGGGGTGTTATTGCCATTGTTAAACGAAGCACCGGCCAGCATAGTAATAGCCAACCGCACGGCTGAAAAGGCCGAAAAGTTGGCGCACGTCTTTAAGTCCTACGGCTTAGTACGGGGTTGTGGTTTGCAAGAGATAGGCGCGGATAGTTACGACATTATTATCAATGCAACCTCGGCAAGTCTAGGTGGCGAATTGCCGGCCGTCCCCTCCTCCCTATTTTCTAAGCAAAGTCGTGCTTACGATATGGTCTACAGTAAAACACTAACGCCTTTTCTTCAGCTGGCAAAAGAGTGTGGTGTACAGGCGATTTCAGATGGCCTCGGCATGTTGGTTGGTCAAGCGGCAGAAAGTTTTAAGCAGTGGCGACACGTTGAAGTGAATATTGAACCGGTGTTGAAGAAGCTACGCTCGGAGCTATAGGTCATTGTCATAGCACACAATTAAATTGTTCATATTTTGCTCCCCTTTATAGATGCGGTATTAAGTGAGTGCTGTCTTAAAACGCTAGCGTGCGTGCTTGTAGACCCACAGCTTATTTAAAGAAAATGATATCAATGGGATGGTGACAACCACCATGGCCAGAGACAAGCGATGATTTATAGGAATAAAACGCTCAAAAATAAACACTAAAAACTCACTTAATAAAAATGTCGCAATAGATACCACTAAGAATTTTTTAAAAATAATCGCGTTCAACTTTACCTGAAAAGTATAAAAGCCGTGACCAAAAAAAGACACCATAATAGCACTGGCATAGCCTATAAAATTAGCCAGCAACAATGGCTGGGCAAATAACTCCACACATGCTAGCGCAATACTATAGTGAGTCAGAGTTGCAAGTACGCCTATGCCGCCAAAAATAATGAGCTGTTTAACTAGCTTAAGGCTTATCATTGTTGAAACCGAAAGTGCGGTCTACAACATAGAGCGGCCGATTTTTTACTTCTTTATAAATGCGACCAATGTACTCGCCAAGTAGCCCCATAAAAAATAATTGAATGCCGCCTAAAAATAAAATTATAACGATAATTGACGCATAACCTGGTACGTCAACCCCAGAGATTACTGTTTTTGTAATTACAACTACACCGTAAATAAAAGACAGTATGGCGATAAACATTCCTAGGTAAGTGCCCATGCGAATAGGCATGGTGCTAAAAGATGTTATGCCACTTATGGCGAAATTCCATAGCTTCCAGTAGTTAAATTTGGACTGTCCCTGCTCTCTTTCTTGTCGATCGAATTCAATAGTAACGGATTTAAATCCGGGCCATGAAAAAAGCCCTTTCATAAAACGGTCTTTTTCTGGCAGTTGTTTAATTACATCAACGACGCGTCTGTCCAGCAGACGAAAGTCACCGACATTTTCCGGAATAAAGGTGTCGCTAATTCTATTAAATACTTTGTAAAATAAATGCGCCGTTTGCCGTTTTACCATAGAGTCACTTTTACGTGAGGCGCGCTTAGCAAATACCACCTGCGCACCCTGGCGCCACCTTTCCACCATGTCGCCAATAATTTCGGGAGGGTCTTGCAGATCGGCATCGATAGGAATCACTGCATCGCCACTGGCGTAGTCGAGGGCTGCCGACATGGCCGGTTCCTTGCCAAAATTGCGCGAAAACGATACTAGTTTAATGCGAGAATCTTGCGCGGCTTCTGCGAGCACCAGTTCAGCCGTCGCGTCTTTAGAGCCGTCGTTAATACAGATAATTTCCCAATCTATATCCAATTGCGACAACACTTTTTTAATCGCAGGAAAAAATACTGGAATGGTGTCCGCTTCGTCGTACATGGGAACCAACAGCGAAAGTACTTGGCGAGACATGTGAACAACCTATGTATTATTAAGATTTGTATTCTATTAGAGTGGCTTGCTTACCGCGTAATTGGCTGATCGCGAACTGTAATTGCCCCACGGCTTGTGGAAACTTTGACACCGCCACCAAAAAAGCATAAATCGTCGCGCTGCGCGAATCATCCTCAAAGGCCGAGCGCCGATACTGATATACGCGCCATGCTAGCAGGGGGTAACCAGCAAAGGCGAATAGACTTAAACCCTGCGACGGCCACACCAGTAGCAGCGACAGTAGGGGTATGATCAGCCCCCAGAGCAATCCGCTACGATTTTCTTTTACTAGATATCTTTCATCAGTTTTGCCGTACATGGAACAGCCCTCGCCCACAAACCAGCCGCCTCGAAGCGAGCGTTTCCAAAATTGAGAGAACTTAAATATAGCCGCGTCGTGCAGGGTCATTTCGGCGTCGAGACGAAATATTTTCCAGCCTTTGCTGCGCAAGCGAAAACACATATCGGGTTCTTCCCCACAGATTAGGCGCGGGTTGAAACCGCTTATCTCTGCGAGTGCGGCAACCCTGATCAGTGCATCTCCGCCACAGGCGCCCGTGTCGCCAACAGGGGTATTCCACTCCATATCGGCCATCAAATTGTAAGGTGAACTGTCTGGAAAACGCTCGCGCCTACGACCACACACCACTGCGGAGCGGTTATTATTGCTCAAATGACCGATGGCTTTTTCCATCCATCCGCTTACAAGTTCACAATCGCCGTCTAAAAACTGCACGTATTTCATTTCCGGAAACTCTTTCTGCAGATAATCAAAGCCGGTATTGCGGCTGCGCGCGGCCGTAAACGGAATGGACATGTCCAAGGCTATAGTGTGAACTTCCAGCGCTTTGGCATTGGCTATACTGTTATCGTTCGAGCCCGAATCTACATAAACGATGGGAGTGTTGTCGGGTAGCTGGTCGCGTAGGGATTGTAGACAACGTACTAGTCGATCGCCCTCGTTCCTACCAATAACAACTACGCCTATTTGAGCCATTTTTACCCCCTATTTTTGAGTGCGTGAAGATACCATGGGTCAGTTTTTGAGTATAGGGCGACTAATGTAAATAGCATTGGTACCTATTGTAATTTGCTATGAGTGGAGACTGGCGTGTTTAGTGCTAAAGTAGTCAACACTTTGACTACTTTGAACAGCGATTGATTCAGACGATCAATTCAGAGAAAGCTATAATTCGAAGAGCCTATCGCAGTTAGGGCGCCAGTTTCCGAGCCCTTTAACATGAAGGTGCTCACACTCTCGCAAACCTTAACAGTAAAGTCTGTGAGAGTAGCTAGACTAAATAGAAAACTTGAGAAATCAGACGGGCAAACTGGAATTTTAACACCATGTATAGACACAGGGTGTTAATTACACAGACGGTATATAAATTATGAGTAAACTGGTACGGTTTTTCTCCACGGAAATGATTTTAATGTATGATTTAGCTTCAAAATTAACATCTAAAATAGAATTGTTTGTTATCTGTTTCGTATTTTTGTTCTTGCTCACGGCGTGTACTTCAGGTGATAGCGACACGTCTAAGGGCCTCTTAAGTAGTGAAGGGGAGGGTGGTGAGCCAATTGTCACTCCCAGTGCTACTCCAGTGCCACAGCTTGTGCCAACACCAACACCAACACCAACACCAACTCCTATACCAGCAACCCCTCGGCCTATTAGTACGCCGATACCCGTTGTTACACCTTTGTCTACCCCGACAGCCACCCCTGCGCCAGAGAAATTGGAGGTTCCTGAAATTACACTGCTCATTCGAGATGGTGCCATACGTGTCACCTGGACAGACGTAGATGCCGTGAACTATCGCATATTGTATTGGTTGCCCAGTGAAGCACCTACTGAGTTTAAGACATCCGGATTTAGTTACGAATCAGCGCTGCCGGGGCCGGGGCGGTATTCGGTGGTGGTTGAAGCCTATGATCGTTTAGGAAACAGCGTTTTTAGTGCCCCAGCGTTTGGGGAGGCAGCACTATGAATAGTCGAATAGCATCAACCCTGTTCGCTGTATTTTTTTGCGTTCATGTTCATGCCGCTAGTTACCCGCCTAATGTCGATTACGGCACTCAAGGCGACTTCTTATTTCAGCGTGGTGTGGAATTTGGGCGCACTACCGACTTAATGTTGTTAGGCCCAGTATTACTCAATTATCCAGAAATCCCCGGCAGCTCTCAAGTCGGCTTGGATGCTGTACGGCACGAAGATACCGTTTGGGATCTCTCCAATTTAGATAGCACTGGCCCAGAATTTATTGCATCAATAACACCTGAAGGAAGTAACCCCGCTTCTCCAATAAATGCACATGGCAATTTTATTCGATTTGTCCCAGGACGGGGGGCGTTCATTGGCGGTGGCGTTAACGGGAGTATGCAGTACGATCCAAACGAAGTAGATCAGCTTGCCAAAAGGGAGAATATAAGTGACGAGTTTAACAGTCGCGCTATCAATTACAGTGGTATGACCTCCCCGTACTTTATGCGAAATTACTGGGAATACAACTTTGATTTTAATGGCCTATTTGCTATTCGCGACACCTCGCAAGAATTTACGCCCACGGCAGAAACAGAAGCTATTCTAGGGGCAAGTCAAAATACTGCATCGCGAGGTTCGATAGTTGTTGCATGGGATCATATCGGCTTGACCAACGTAACGGGATTTTCAAATTGGTTGGGCAATTTGTTAGTTATTTCATCCGATCAAGTTTCGAGAGGCATGGCCATATACGATACCGCGGGTTTTAAGGAAGGCATAGAGCCGCGCTTACTGAGCGTATTTCAGCCAGTTCTCCACGAACCGAATGGGGCACCGGGAGGTATTGGCTTGGGCGGTTATTGGGTAGAACCTTACGGAACGACGAAAATGGTTTGGGCGGCACGAGCGCGAGGCGATTTAATTCCCGCACGTTTGAATCCAGCAATGTATGTGGTGGACTTTGTCGATCCTACAAACCCACGCCTGACCTGCGAACTATATTTCAATCAGGATAAAGATGATCCATCGGACGGTGACGAGTCCAGTAATCCCATGTATGTCAACTTTCAGGACAACTACGCCTATGTGGATCACTTTAAAGTAGACATTGATGCGTGTGAGCTTGCCTATGAGGATGGCGACATTAGCCCAGTAGAGTTTCACGATATCGTCTACACCTTCCAAGATATCGACAATGGCTGCGAGGCCAGTCAATATTTTCGCCCCTTAGGACAGGTGGGCATTTTTGGTGGCTACGACTGGTTTCGTACCGATGTAAATGAGCAGGGAATGTGTTTTTTTGTGACCAGTGATGAACCCGATACCAACCCACCTTACGTATCAGGCCACCGACCCTTGGCTGGTCAAATTAACTATCCGGTCGATGGGTTTATTCATATTCACATTCCTGAAACCCTTCGCACTGAAACCGTAACAGACGCTATTACGGTTATAGATGACGAAGGTGATGCGGTGGATTTTCGCTTACAGCTCTCGCACACAGGCACCCTTTCCTTATGGCCAACACAAGATCTGAAGCTAGATATGGGCTACACGGTTAGCCTCACTGGCATAGAAGATTATATGGGCAACGTTATGGATGATTATGCGTTTGGCTTCTCTACCGGAGACCAAGCGCCAGTACCAACACCCACGCCTGTGGCTGCACCTTCACCGACACCCACAGTGGGGCCAACGCCCATCCCAACACCAAACCCCGTTATTCCCTCGTATGCCGGAACACCTTATTTCCCCCTTAAGTCGAGCCAGTTGGCATGTGAGCCGGAGCTTGTCAATGGGGCTGTGTGGGTGGTTAACCCAGACAATGATAGTGTGGCCATTGTTGAGCGAGTATCCGACCCTGTCACATTCGCTGTCACTTCGACGCTAGTGAAAGAAATCAAGCTTAACTATCAAGCGCCAACATCGGTAACTAAAGTAGGTGACGTATTTGCTGTCACTTATCGAGACGACGATAAGGTCGTGGTTTTTGACGCACGGGGTTTTCCTCTTCGGTCTATAGATACAGGCCACGGAACCCAGCCAATAGCATCGCTTAGCGACGGTGAATTTCTATATGTTTCTCTATATGCCAGCGGCGAAGTAATGAAAATTGACGCGGATAACGGGGACATCTTGTCGCGTCTATATGTGGGGCCAACCCCCAAGGCCATGGCATTGCACAACGGTCGCCTGCTGGTCGCACGATTCATCTCAACACCGGACAGAGGTGAAGTTTACGATATTAATGTAGAGCTCGACCTGACGCTCGACCGCATTATAGAGATTAACAAGATATCCGTTCCAGACGATATCGATCATGGTTCAGGCGTGCCCAACTACCTCTCTAGCATTGTCATTAACGCGGAAGGTACTTTAGCTTACGTCACCGCGAATAAGGCCAATATAGATCGAGGATTAACCCGCAATGGTCAAGCGCTAGACGACGACAATACCATTCGCCCTATGATAGCTAGCTTAGACCTATTGACTAATAGTGATGTCAATATCGACCCCGCCACGCGTGAAGGCAGCACTGATTTGGATAATGGTGCAGATCCAGCCGGCATTATATTTCTAGCAAACCCTGCAATTCGCATGCACTCATTGCAGGGCAACAACATTGTAGTTGGCAACGACTTTGATGCAAATCGTGCGGCACAGTTTAGTACCGGCAGTGCTCCTCAGGAAATGTGCGCAACACTGCGAAGCCTCTATGTAAAAAACTTCACCGATCGTACGATAAGTGTTATCGATATTGCAGGTTTTATGTTTGATGGGGCCCTTAGTGCAACAACCGAGACGGTTTCGACGGTGACAGACGAAACTTTATCGGAGCAAGAATTGCTGGGGTTACAGCTCTTTTACCATGCCCGTATACCCGACATAAGCCCCGAGGGCTATATGAGCTGTGCGTCTTGCCACGCTAACGGCGGTCATGACGGTATGGTGTGGGACCTTAGCAGCCTGGGTGAGGGATTTCGCAATACGCTTTCTCTAAATGGAAGCAGCGGCACACGGTTTGGTGATTTGCACTGGTCTGGAAATTTTGACGAAGTGCAAGATTTTGAAATTCAAATAGAGAAGCTCAATGGGGCCGAAGGACTCATCCCAGGTGTAACCTTCGCCGATCAATCGCCTCTAAATTATATAACTGGCGGCCAATCAGACGAACTCGACGCGCTCGCAGCCTATGTGGGCAGCCTAGGTAAAGGAAGTGTAAAGCACTCTCCCTACCGAACGTACGTAGGGGAACTAAGCGAAGCTGCAAAGCGTGGAAAGAATATTTTTGAAAACGACAACTGCGCCGATTGTCACGCAGGTGAGGCGTTCAGGGATGGTCGCCGTCATGATGTAGGCACCATACAGTCGACTTCCGGCAATCGCCTAGGGGGTGAGTTGCTCGCTATTAGAACGCCAAGTTTGATTCATCTATGGGACACCGCCCCCTATTTTCACGACGGCAGCGCCCTTACGTTGAGTGAAGTGCTTGCCGTCGGAGACCACGCGAGAGATTTAACATCGGACGATGAAGCCGACCTTATACAATATTTGCTTTCTATAGACAGGGAGCTCTATATTGACGACGACACGGTCTTCATTCCTCTGCCGGAGGAGGAGCCCTAGATGCAGCGATGATGCTCATTGAGTGCCGCCACACCTTTGAGCCCGTTTATAACGAAAGAGAAAGGTTTCTGATCTTTCTCTTTTTTTGTGTCTTCACTACAGAGGCCGAGTCATTACATCCCTATAGCCCACCAACCTGAAATATTGGCTCACAAGCGTCTATCGAGTGCTATACAATGCAGCTTTTGTAAGCCGTAAATTTACTCACACCACCCAAACATAGGAAAGCGACGTCTTGGAAACAACATTAGTGCACATCTGCTCAAGCATTGTACTGACAATTTTAGGTGTGCCAGTGGCTGTTTTTTCCCTTGAATGTCTGCTTGGTACTTTCTATAAAAAGTCTCGCAGCCAGCAATCGAGCGAGCGCTCGGACACCGTTAAAGCGGCAATTCTCATTCCTGCGCATAATGAAGAATTAGTTATCAGCGCCACGTTAAAGAGTGTTGCTGACCAAATTTGCGAACAAGATCTTGTTTTAGTTGTAGCGGATAATTGCCAAGACAGCACGGCAGCTATTGTCCGGGAGTTTGGGTTTGAGGTTGTTGAGCGCACTAGTGACAGTGAACGCGGCAAGGGTTACGCGCTAAATCACGGTATAAACCACTTAAAAAGCCTCTCCGAAACTCCCGATATTGTCATTGTTGTGGATGCCGACTGCTTGCTCGCCGAAGGTGCTTTAGATGCTTTAAAGCACGCAGTGCTCGAACGTGATCTACCCGTGCAGGCCTGCTATCTAATGAAACGTGGAAACGTCGAACGCTTAGCGGTCAAAGTTTCCGAGTTTGCGTTTATGGTGAAAAATAAGATTCGTTTGCGCGGTCTATCTCGTATGAATATGCCTGTTCCCCTCACCGGTACTGGTATGGCTTTTCCTTGGGCAGCGATAACGTCTGTCAAGTTGGCCACTGGCGACATAGTAGAAGATATGCGCCTCGGCGTTGAATTGGCAGAACAGGGAAAAGGTGCCACCTATTGTGATGAGGCACTAGTGTATAGTTATTTTCCCTCCAGTGAAGAAGCGGAAAAAACTCAGAGAGAGCGATGGGAGCACGGACATCTGGGTACCCTCATTCAGTTTGCGCCGCGCCTATTAAAGAGAGCGGTTGCTAAGCTAAGCGTAAAAGCCTTTGGCATGATGTTAGATTTGGCCGTGCCGCCACTTTCGCTATTGGTAATACTTATCGCTATCAGCGTATTGGCTTTTGTGATTCAAGGTTTAGGGTGGGGGATTTGGACGTATTTTTTAATATCGCTTGGATACTTGATAACACTCTTTATCGTTATTTTTCTAGCATGGCAGCGCCATGGTAAGCAAATATTATCCGCTCAAGAAATGTGTCACATCCCTGTGTATATCGTATCCAAAATAGCCGTATATATTGCCTACATCGCGCGAAAACAAACCAAATGGATTCGCACTGATAGACATTAGCCGCCAAAAGTGATCGTCAGCACCTCCGTGTAATTTTTTGTTATTGATTTCCTTTTCAGTTAAATAAGGTAGGACCTGTGAACTATCGAGCAGATATAGACGGCATGAGAGCTATAGCCGTTACAACCGTTATATTGTTTCATTATGGTGTGGCTGGTTTTACCGGTGGTTTCATTGGGGTAGATGTTTTTTTTGTGTTATCCGGCTACCTCATCGGCTCAATAATTTTTTCACAATTGGACAAGGGTCGGTTTACCTTCGGTACATTCTACTTTCGTAGAATTCGACGACTATTTCCCGTATATCTAGCCGTTATGGTCGCAACCTTTGCTTGCGCTTATTGGGTTATGTTGCCGCGAGACTTTAGAGAGTTTGGCCAAAGTTTGTTTTCGTCGACCATCTATATTTCAAACATACT
>JBLHGN010000016.1:0-26999 GCA_047616325.1 Lentisphaeria bacterium | reverse complement strand
AAAGCCTTTGTATGGTCTGCGGTGTTGAGCTATAACCTTGTGCATTTGGCAAGATTACGTTCTGGTTAGGATGTAACGCTAACCAGAACATCGAATTTCTTCATGCAAAAGAATGCACGAGAGGAATCTCACGGCTCGAACAAAGTGAAATGGCGAACAATGAGTCAATGTGGTTGTTTTTTGATCCATGCCGGGCAGCCTAGAATGGCTCGATACCAAGAAGCGAAGCAGTAATCGGCTATTCTCAAAAAACAGTCATTTATGGACGGGCACTAGCTAGTGCCCATCCATAAATAGGACTCTACTGCGGAAAAATAACTTACGGTACCGGTGTAGGTTCAGGTTCAGGTTCAGGCTCGTGCGGTGTAGGTGTAGGTGTAGGTGTAGGTGTAGGTGTAGGTGTAGGTGTTGGCTCGGGTTCAGGCGTAGGAGTTGGTTCTGGGAGTGAAATAATTTCTACCAATACTGTAAAAATATTAGACGTACCACCCGTAAAATCATCCTCAATAAACATATCGATGAAGACTGGGCCGATATAGTTCGGATCATTCATGCGGAACGCTTGAAAACTTGGCTCAAAATCAACCAAGTCAAGGCCTGCTAGCGCACCACTTTGAATTGCCATATCTTCGGTAAATGGACGGTCAAAAACTAAGTCTTCAATGCTGATAATAAATTCGGCTGAGGTAACTACGATGTCCGCCTGCCCAACAATAACAATTGGTAAATCATCGGGATTTGGCTCTGGGGTGGATGTGGGTTGCGGTGTAGGCTCAAGCGTAGGTTCGGGATAGGGTGTAGGGCTTGGTGTAGGTGAAGGGGTATTCTCGCCAAGCATTTGAATCGATGTTATCGGCGTGGTAACCAGGCAATTACAAGACTCATCTATGGCGGTAATGCGATAGTCAATCTGGGCGCTTACAGGTAAATCTTCGAGAGTGTAAGTGAGATAGCTCTCACTCGACGCCATTTTGACCATGCGCACATCGTTACGATTTACGCTATAACTCAACTTGGCTCTTGGGCTGTCGTAAACATAAAAACCTAAGGTTGTGGCGTTAGTTTGATCAACGTCAATGATGGGTGGGTCATCTTGTTGCCCCCAGGCGGGTGAAAAACCGACGCAGGCAAAGAGACTCAAGGCTATTATTGTAAATAAACGGGGTAAATATTTCCTGTGGTCCATAAATGATACTCCTATAAAGAATGAAACAAGTCGATGTAACTAATAATTTATGACTATTTTAACAATATGATCAAACACCGAAGACTACCACTGTCCTCAAATTTTTAGATCGCGGGGGAGTTTAACGTATTGTGAAGTATTTACATTGTCTTTAAGTGACAAATTTGTAAAAATTTGTATCGCAGCGCAGGCCGTTGGCTATCTTCGAAATAACTAGTGAAATAAATGAGGCATTAGCACTTACATGAGTCATTCTAAGCGCGTGGATGCAGGATGAAATCTGTATCGACATATTTAGGTGGATATGTTTCTATCGTAATTTGAGTTTCACCATTCAAGGCAAGCTCTCCGCTATTCCCCTAGCAGTCCATCTCGTTGTTTAATAAAAATTCTTTGTTGCCAGGCTGAAGTGAGATAAATGGCAAGTGGAAAACCGAATAGCATTGTATAAGAGAGAAGGGCCTCGTAGCGAAGTGAAGATATTCGGTCAAATATTCGATCTCGATCTTCAGATAAAGCAGCGAGCGAGGGGGGCAGCTCTTGAATCGTGAATGTAAAATTTTTCTAAATAAAATAAAGACGGCGTAATTATTTTCCTTTAGTTGCCTAACTAAAGTGTGGGGCGCCACTTTACGACCGCAAAAACCACCAAATTAGATGTCGTAAGATTTTGTGGTTTTTCGACGATTTTCACAGGATCCCATCATAAAGAAATTCTGCCTGACCACATTAATAGCGTAAACTTTACCAAACTTCATCGTAATAACGGAGCTGACAATCTCTCTTTGGCGTGACGATTCCGTGCCGTTGCTTTTTTACGATAGGTTTGGCTGTGATTTCCAAACATAAAAAGTGGCGATAATTCCGCCTTTCTAAACACATCATTGAACACCTTTTATTAGATCCAATTTTAGAAATTGATCGCGTTATCCTCTTTCATTCAATCGATTTGGCGATGGTCTTGGCTGGCATTTCTGATTGCTTTTCTATACTGGAAGAAGTTTCTAGAAGAATAGCGACTAAAAAACAAGATAATTAGTCTCCGTGAAAATTGCTGGCTGTATTGCTGGCGCAGCTGCTGGACTTCTCTTGAAGATGTTAGGATGTTAATCGCAAGGTATGGAGAATTTATTTTGGGTGATGTAATAGGCGCAATTGTGGAAATGTTGAGCGTTTACCTGCTCTATGCCCTTGGTCGTTGTGTGATAGCGGTATTGACCCTCGGCCGTTATAAACCGGCACCCTATAAAATTGATCAAGATAAAGTCGAACCGCATAAACAGCAGGAAGATAATCTCGCCCTTGATCATCTGTCGAAAGCTAAAATAGTATCTAAAAAAGATACCATGATACTCGACTTTATTGGCTGATACTTTTGATTTTTCTAGTTACGGTGAAATTTGCATCAGAAGGCGCTTTTTAAATGTGCTTTCTAGGAGCGCTTATTTAGCGTCCAGTACCATCTTCATTTTAATGTTGCCAAATTCAATAATGTCGCCCGCCATTATTTTTTTACGTTTTCTGGTTTCGATTTCTCCATTCACTTTTGCCTGGCTGTCGGCAATTGCCAGCTTCGCCTCGCCGCCGCTTCCCGCCAGTCCCTCATATTTTAGTATTTTGAAAAGCTCGACGGGTTCTTTGTTCAACATAACTTCTTTCATTAGGGTACTCGTTGGATGTGTTTGTTTAAAATGTAATGAGCTTTTGCGAATTCTATTCGCTTTAGCGATGCACGTTAATAAGCATACCCGAGTTCTACTTGATACGCACGGTATCGCGGTGAGCTTAGGCGTAAAGGTAGGGTCAAATGCTTTTGCTGCAAACCCAGGCGGCTAAGGCCCATCATTCATTCCTCTGCGTAAACAATGTAAAAACTTGAAAAGTCATACTTTCAGCCAGTATCTACTTCCGTAAAACCCGCTATTATGCCCGCGAATAACAACCTTCAATAAGGGTAACTATGAAATACCTAAAGTCTACATTTCTTCTCGCTGTGATGGCGATGGCTAGTGTGCAAGCGCACGCTGGTATTTGGGAGTCTATTACTAAATTCTTTAGCAGTATAGAAGACGCGGCACCCGCAGTGGAGTCATTGGTGGAAGTAACGGCGCCGGCACAAGACGAAAAAGAGATTTCACCCAGCAAGATTGAGGCAGGCATTCAGTTGATTCCTCTTATTACTCAAGCGCTCGGTGTAACTGGCGGGCAGGCCGAAGGGGCATAGTGGCACTGTTGCAGGCAGCTCAGGTATTGCTGGCGGGTACTGAATTTGACAGCGCAGCCCATCCCAAACGCCACTTCACTGCTAGATTCCGCGGCAAAAGCACAAGAGGCGTCTGGCGGTTTGATGGGGGCGGCGATGAGGGTGGCGGGCGAGCAAAGCGAGACAGTAAAAACTGGGTTTGATCTTGTCTCACAGTTTAAGACTTTGGGTATGGGTTCCGAGATGATTCCGAAATTCACCGAAGTGGCTGAGGATTATTTGAAACAGGGAAAAACACCAGATACCGGCGATTTATTGGTGAAGGCGCTTGCTGAAATTTAAGCTTAATTCAGCGCCCGTCCACAGGCGGCACTAACAGAGTTACAGTTGTGTTGTAAAAAGATTAAACCTGCTGGAGGTCACTAGAGCGCTTCAAATATGTGGCCGCCAGTAGGTTTATGTTTATCGCGCTATCTTTAAAATATTTAGTTTTTACGTAGCCTTACATTTCCTCTAAGCTACGCCCACGCGTTTCTTTAACATATTAGGGTACAAAGAATATGCTTATAAGGGCCGTGGCAGCTTAAGGGCCATAAGCACCACCCAAGGCCTACGCCCGCCCAGGAGAGGTCATGGTCATGGTCATGGTAATGGCAAAGTCTGCAGTCCACTGTGCCCTTGTCGTCACCGCAAGAGCCGCACCGCGAATGCGGTTATTAAGCATCTCACCGAGCAATACCTACATTACTGCCCCCCCCCAGCTCATACCAAAGCTCATATCAAAGAACAATACAAATATGTTAGCCGCAATAATCGCCGTTGCGCGTGCAGTGAGCGCTAACTCACCGTTGTCGTAGAGGCCTGCGGTTGTAAATAGTATGGTACAAGCCTAATGTGAGGGTCATGCCTATGCTGCATGTGAGCAGCAGTGGTTTACGGCCTGTTCTATGGACAAAGGCAATGGCAATAAATGTGGCGGCGGTATAAGCAGAGGTCAGCACAGAAGCGGCCCAACGCCCAAGCCACCAAATAATCGGTAGAAAATAAACTCTACTGTGGAATCCGAAATGCCAGAGACGAAGGCGCTTAAGGCAAATATAATGGCGGTAAGAATTATCACTGGCTGAGGACCGACTTTGTCGGCAATAGGGCCGGTGGCCAAAGCACCTTCGGCGCATCCAAGTAATACGCTGGCTACATTGAAGCCTGTGGTTCCTCTGTTGCCGTGAAAAGTAGCGCTTAGTGCATCGACCGTACCGTTGATTACTCCCGAATCAAAACCAAACAAAAATCCGCCGATAGCGGCTATTGAAGAAATAAATAGTAGATGAAGCACCGAGCCTTGTATTTATTCGGTACGTTCAAGTTCAGCGAGTCAGCGAGTCAGCGAGTTCAGCTTGGATAGTGGCATCAACCTAAATTAATCAGTTGAATCTACTGCGGCCGCCTAACGCACTCAAAATAAAGCGTTTCTCATTTTTCTGAGGCTAACCCATTGGGTGACTATGCGATCCTCTTAAAAAACCAAAGATTCGCTCTATTTTCTGCACCTGAGACGCCCTCGCTGCGATTTAACTGATTTATTTATGATCATCTGGCAAAGAAGTGTTTTCGGTCACGTTAGAGTCTCCGGTCACGTCAGGGTAAAAAATAAGGTTATGCCGTTACCTGCAAGTATACGTAGGATCAAAGGGTTAGAAAGTTTAGTTGCTGCGTTCTTTCAATAATCGTCATTTTCGAAAGCTGTGAAAGCCGCCCCAGGTGAGCAAGACGATTGTGGTGTGTAATTCCGGTAAAACAGGAGGTAGGATTAGCCTGTGCCCATCCATAAATAGGACTCTACTGCGGTGTAATTGAAACGGCCATCTTCACACCACTAGATGTAGTTGTTTGCAATAAGCAAACGCCTGTATCTAGTAATGCAAATCTGTCTATTTCAATTCCTCCTCGTGACGAGCCATTTATGGACGGGCACTAGCTACTGCCATGTACAGGTTGCGCGCGCATGACTTCAGCAAAGAAGCCTATAGCTGAGGTTTAAGCGCAGTAACAAATGAAGGCGAAGAAAAATGAGGGGTGTCCTGATTGTAGATAGTCGCGCACGCGTCGATGCTTCACGACTTACTACGGGTTAAGTCGAGCAAAATACGTTCAGCTTTTTGGGCCTAGTCTAATCTTCGCTTTTATCGTGGTTGGACATAGAGTCCTTAAATACTTGTAATAAACTTCGCGCACTTATCTGACCGACAAATTTTCCGTTTTCAACTATCGGCATTCGGCGATGCTTCTTCTCTAAAATGATTTGTGCTGCGTCTATCAGGCTGGTGTGGCGATCAAGGTATTCTATAGGGCCCTTGGTCATAAAGTCGCCAACGTAGCCGCCACCTTCATTATAAAAGCCGGCATTAATGATCGCCCGAAGGCAGTCCAGTTCGGAGATTACGCCAACAACTTCGTTATTTTCATTCAATACGGTTCCCCCCGACACTTTGCGTTGCAGCAATACGTGAATGGCTTCGTAGATATTGGTATCGGGTGTAAAACATACGGGATTGACCGACATGTAGTCGTCTGTTTCGTAGGAAGTGAGCATGGTGCTTACCTTAGAGTCAGTAACTTGTATATTTGACATCAATCTAACTTGAGGTCATTTAAGTAGGATTACACGCCAGCATGCCAGAAGTAGTCCTTCCCAATAATTACACCGCTTGGGGCTATGGTCAAGATAAACTAAGTATTTGAATGGCATGTAGGGTACTTCTATAAATGTTCTTTTCTCTCGATAGCTGGCACGGCACTATGCTCCATTGCTCGTTTGGCCCTTCAGCATAGGACTTAACTGCGCGGTGCCTTCCTGCGCCCTAAAAAAATTACTACTTTAAGGGGGGGGCGCTATAGGCAATAGACTTTTCAATTCTAATTTATAGAGCTTAGTGTTCTGAGTGTAAAAAGCCGGTGTCTGTTGACGTGTTGGGGGATGGGGTTAGCCTGTTACGGATACACATAAGCATTAGGGTGTGCTCGGAAATAACGTCTTATATCTTATTGTAATGGGTTAGTTTTGTTTGTTTAGTTTCTGCTTGATCGGGCGGTATATTGCGTGAGCGCGTTGTGAAAGTGCGTCAGCAAAGCTTAGCGCGACAATGCTAGATTAATGCCGCCAATATGGTCTCGACCGAAAAATTGTGGTGGTGGTACCAGACTTTTGCTTCTATAGAACATGTATTATTATTTGCTTTTTAAATTAAAACCACTGAAATAGTGAAACTGTGGCTATTTCTAATTATTTTAAAAATTTATCTTGTAAGATCCTTTTTTTATGACCTACACTTGGTTTAGACCCGTGCTGGCTTTCCCTCAATGGCTTTCCAAAAAATTACTCACCGTCGTTTCAGTTACGATAATTTTTTGGTGTAGTACCTGTAAAATTCTTTACTTATAGACGCTAGCGCATTTCTAATATAGTTATTTTTTTGAGCTATTCGTAATATTAAGTAGTAGTGAAAGGGTGTATTAGACGTGAATTATGGCGCAACATTAGTTCAGCAACTTTGGCCTATGGTCTTGTATTTGGTGCTGGTTATTGGCTTGATCGTCGCTATGCTCGCTGGCCCGTATTTTTTGGGCAACCGTCGCAAAGCCCGCGCTACGGGCGAGCCCTATGAGTGTGGCATTCTTCCCGTAGGCTCCGCGCAATACCGTGTTCCCATTCCGTTTTATCTGTTTGCCATATTCTTTGTTATTTTTGATTTAGAAGCCGTGTTTCTTTATGCGTGGTCGGTCGCTCTAAGGGAGGTCGGCTGGACCGGCTTCATAGAGGCTTTGGTATTTATAATGATATTATTTGTCGCGCTTATTTATTTGTGGCGAATGGGTGCGCTTGATTGGCGCACTGCCCGCCAAAAAAGTGATCGATCGAAAGTTATTCCGCGTTAAATGTTTGCTCGCTGATAGTGTTTCTTACCGATAAAAATACACATTGTAAAAATAAAATACTGATTGAAAAAAATATAAATATAAATATAAATATAAATATAAATATAAATATAAATATAAATATAAATATAAAGAAAGGTAAACCCCATACGCATTGCTTGTAAAAGTATTGCCCAATAATATAAGGTATTCAGGTTAGCGCATGGCTAAAAGTGACGACAGCGCCAACGCACAGCGCATTAGTGCATTAAATCTTGAGCCCGCCTCGGGGAGCCCTGGTGATGCGGTTGATATGTATGTTAAAAAGAATGTAATTTTCGGCAAGCTCGAACAGCTGGTGTCGTGGGGGCAAAGTAATTCTTTGTGGCCGTTTAATTTCGGCCTCTCCTGCTGTTATGTTGAAATGGCCACCGCGTTTACCAGTCGTCACGACTTGGCTCGTTTTGGTGCTGAGGTTATTCGCGCTACGCCGAGACAGGCCGATGTGATGGTGATTTCTGGAACGGTGTTTCGAAAAATGGCACCGGTAGTGCAGCGGCTTTACGAGCAGTTGTTAGAGCCAAAATGGGTGATTTCCATGGGTTCGTGTTCCAATTCTGGCGGCCTCTACGATATTTACAGTGTGGTTCAGGGGGTCGACAAATTTTTGCCCGTGGATGTTTATGTGCCCGGCTGCCCGCCGCGCCCAGAAGCGCTACTGCAAGGACTAATTTTATTACAGGAGTCAATTAAAACCGAACACCGACCTCTTAGTTGGGTGCTTGGCGAAGGCGGAACAGTAAAAGCGCAGATGCCCTCGCAGCGTGATTTACTTACCCCCGAACGTATGCGTGCGACAGTTTTGCGCTCGCCGGATGAGGTGTAATTTTGAGTTTGCTAACGTCGTCGCTACAGTCTGAAGAGCACCAAGCGCAACCACCTTCAATAGTACAAGAATTGTGCAGCGCCTTCGATAATTTACATGTTCAGACTACCTTGGATGATATGCCGACACTGTGGGCCAGTCGCACACACGTGCGCGATGTTCTGCAAAAAGCACGGGCTTTTTCCTACGAGATGTTATACGACTTAAGTGCCATAGACGAGCGGGTGAGGGCTCATAGAGAGGGGCAGCCAGAAAGCGAGTTCACCGTTGTGTATCATCTGCTGTCTTTTACTCGCAACCAGTTTTTGCGTATTAAAGTGGCACTTCAAGACGACGATTTAACGATCGATACCATTTCGGATAGTTGGCCCAACGCCAATTGGTACGAGCGCGAGTGCCACGATATGTTTGGCATTACGTTTAACAATCACCCCACCCCTTACCCTTTGATAATGCCTTCTACGTGGCAGGGTTTTCCCTTGCGCAAAGAGCACCCGGCGCGCGCAACCGAAATGGACCCCTTTAGTTTGTCCGACGAGACACAAGACCAAGAGCAAGAGGCCTTGCGGTTTGACCCGGCAAAATGGGGCATGACGCGGCACGGCGACAGCACCGATTTTATGTTTTTAAATATGGGCCCCAACCATCCAAGTGTGCACGGCGTTTTTAGAATTGCCCTGCAGTTAGATGGCGAAGAAATTGTCGATGCCGTGCCAGATATTGGCTACCACCATCGCGGTGCCGAAAAAATGGGCGAGCGTCAGGCCTGGCACTCTTATATGCCCTACACAGACCGGGTGGATTATCTCGGCGGTGTAATGAATAACCTGCCCTATGTGCTCACTCTGGAAAAAATGGGAAAAATTGACGTGTCTGATCGCGTTAAAACCATTCGCGTGATGATGTGTGAAATGTTTCGTATTCAGAGCCATTTTTTGTTTTTGGGCACCTTCGCGCAAGACGTAGGGCAGATGTCACCCATTTTTTATATTTTTAAAGACCGTGAATTTCTCTTTAATATTATTGAGACTATCACTGGCGGACGCATGCACCCCAGCTGGTTTCGCATCGGCGGTATCGCGCAAGATTTACCTCAAGGCTGGGATGTAAAAATTCGCACCTTTTTAAAGTTTATGCCCAAAAATCTTAAACACTATCAAAGCATGATTATGAAAAATCGTATTTTGAAGCAGCGCACCGTTGGCGTCGGGGTTTATAACACCAAAGAGGCCATAGAGTGGGGTGTAACCGGCGGCGGTTTGCGTGCTACCGGTTTTGATTGGGATATGCGCAAAAAAATGCCCTATTCGGGATATGAAAATTTTGACTTCGAGGTTCCGCTTGGTCAGAACGGCGACTGTTACGATCGCGCCGCCGTGCGCTTCGCAGAAATTTGGCAGAGCTTACGCATCATTGAGCAATGCGTTAACAATATGCCGGAGGGTCGCTATAAAGCCGATCATCCACTCACTACGCCGCCGATGAAAGACCGCACCATGATGGATATAGAAACCCTTATCCACCATTTTGTTAACGAAAGTTGGGGCCCGGTAATACCGGCTGGCGAGGCCTGCCTTCCCATTGAAGCCACCAAGGGTTTGAACAGTTATTACATTACTAGCGATGGCGGCACAACGTCTTACCGCACACGTATACGCACACCTTCTTTTGCTCACTTGCAGCAAATTCCCAGTATGTCACGCGGCATGATGGTGGCCGATTTAATTGCCATTATTGCCTCTATAGATTTTGTTATGGCGGACGTCGATCGATGAACCAATTTATTAGTGCTGTTCAAATAGCGTGCGAATTACCCAAGCCGGGTGAAATAGAACCGCTTACGGCCGCGGAGCGTCACGATATTGAGCACGAAATTTCCCACTACCCACAAAAACAAGCCGCTACTATCGAGGCCCTTAAAGTGGTGCAAAAGTACCAGGGCTGGGTGTCGGATGGAAAAGTAAAAGCCATCGCCGAAATATTAGAAGTGTCGGCAGAAGAGGTGGACGGTGTAGCGACTTTCTATAATAAAATTTATCGTAGACCCGTGGGCGAGAAAGTGATTGCCGTGTGCGACAGTGTGTCGTGCTGGATTATGGGCTACCCGAAGCTGATTGGTCACGCCTGTAAAAAACTGGATATTCAGTTGGGTGAAACTACTGCCGACGGTCGCTTTACCTTGTTGCCAACCCCCTGTTTGGGTGCCTGCGATAAGGGCCCCACGCTTATGTTTGGCGAGGCATTAGAGGTGAGTGTTACAGAGGCGTCGTTTGATGCGTTACTTAAATAGATTCTCAGAAAATTAATACATATTAATACAATTGACGAAAAATATACCCACGCATTAATTTAACGGCTTATTGAACCCAAAAACAATGAATTTACCTTTAACCGCACGAATTAAACCAAATGGCGAAGCCACGTATTTAGCTGAATACAAAGCGGCAAAAGGCTACGGCGGCTTAAAAAAAGCGTTGAAGATGCCGCCCGCTGATGTGGTTAGTTTGGTGAAAGATGCAAACCTACGCGGTCGCGGTGGGGCCGGTTTTAACACCGGCTTAAAGTGGAGTTTTGTGCCTCAGGGTGATGCGTCAGCCACGCCAAAATATTTGGTGTGTAACGCCGATGAAATGGAGCCAGGCACCTTTAAAGATCGCTGGCTAATGGAGTGTGACCCGCACCAACTTATAGAGGGCATGATCATAAGTGCCTACGCCATTCAGGCCAGTATTGCGTATTTATTTTTACGGGCAGACTACAATGTTTGTGCCGCTGTTTTACAAAAAGCCATCGACGAGGCCTATGCCGATGGCCTGCTAGGCGATAATATTTCCAAGAGCGGCTACAGCCTTACCCTTTATCTTCACACCAGTGCCGGGCGCTATATTTGTGGTGAAGAAACCGCTCTGATAAATTCTCTAGAGGGGCGGCGAGCCAACCCTCGCGCGAAACCTCCCTTCCCGCAGGTGAGTGGCTTATTTGGCAAGCCCACGGTGGTTAATAATGTCGAAACGCTTTGCAATATTCCCCACATTCTGTCCCACGGTGTCGAGTGGTTTAAAAACTTGGGCCTAGGGGAAGATAACGGCACCAAGCTTTATGGCGTAAGTGGCAAGGTGAAAAATCCTGGCTGCTGGGAATTACCCATAGGCACTAGCGCAAGAGAAATACTCGAAAAACATGCCGGTGGTATGCAAGATGGATTAAAGCTAAAGGGCTTTCTCCCCGGTGGCGGTTCAACGGATTTTCTTACCGAAGAACATCTCGACCTTCCCATGGACTATGGTTCCATTGCAACAGCGGGTAGTCGCATGGGTACCGGCACCATGATAGTTCTGGACGACAAAACATGCCCCGTGGGTATGGTGCTAAACCTCACACGTTTTTTCGCGCAAGAAAGTTGTGGTTTTTGCACGCCCTGCCGCAATGGTTTGCCCTTTGTTAGGGAAATATTAACCCGTATTGAAGATGGCGAAGGTAAATCAGAAGACCTGCAAACCCTTCTCGATTACTGCGGCTACATGGGGCCAGGCAACACCTTTTGTGCTTTAGCGCCTGGTGCTGCAGAGCCGATACAAAGCGCGTTGAAATACTTTAGAGACGATTTTATAGAGCACATAGAAAAAGGCTGTTGCCCCTACGAGTAATTGATAAAATTAAATACACGTGACGATTCAGAATGTTTGTAATCTCGGAAGAATCACACGTTGATATCAATCGACAAGTAAAAAAATAGACAGGCGCAATAGACGGAAAAACACAGCAGACGAATTTACGAAAATTATAATTCGAATAGAAAATAAAGCTTAATGTGCAACAGGGACCACCACCTAATGGCGATTATCGAAATAGACAAGGTAAAATACGAGGTTGAAGACGGCAAAAATCTTCTCGATGCGTGTTTGGGTCTGGGTTTGGATCTGCCATATTTTTGTTGGCACCCCGCCATGGGTTCCGTAGGTTCTTGTCGTCAGTGTGCTGTGCGAGTTTATGCCGACGCCGACGATACACGCGGCCGCATACTTATGGGGTGCATGACGCCGGTGGCCGACGGCATGCGTTTGAGCATGGAAGAAAAAACCGTAAGTGAATTTAGAGACAAGTGCATTGAAGTGACCATGGCCAATCACCCCCACGATTGCCCCGTGTGTGAAGAGGGCGGCGAGTGTCATTTGCAAGACGTCACCCACATGTCCAACCACACCGAACGACGCTATCAAGGCAAAAAGAAAACTTACGAAAACCAAGATCTTGGCCCTTGTATTGGCCATGAAATGAATCGCTGTATTACCTGCTATCGCTGTGTGCGTTTTTACAATGATTATGCTGGGGGCAAAGATTTAGCAGCAATGTCTTCGCGCGAAAACACCTATTTCGGTCGCCACGAAGACGGTGTGTTAGAAAGTGTGTTTAGCGGCAACCTTGCCGAAGTATGCCCTACGGGTGTGTTCACTGATAAAACCTATTCGCGCTCCTACAGTAGAAAATGGGATTTACAAACCGCGCCTTCTATATGTCACGGCTGTAGCTTGGGTTGCAATATAATCCCGGCGGAACGCAAAGGTAAAATTAAACGCATTACCAATCGTTATCACGGCGAAATAAACGGGTATTTTATTTGTGATAAAGGGCGTTTTAGCTACGACCATATCAACTCCGAAGCGCGTTTGCAGCAATGTTTTGCGGCGGAGCATGGCCACAGTGCGGTTATCGACTACGCTACGGCCATCGATAATGCGGCGTTTATGCTGGCGCAAGGTGGTCTCGACACCTGTATTGGAGTTGCGTCTGAAAAGGCCAGTGTGGAAGAAAATCTCTTATTAAAAAAATTAGTGGGTAGCCGTAATTTTTGCTCGGGCATGTCGGAAAAACGTCAGGCCTTGCTAAGCGAAATTTTAGCAATTTATCAAAGCCGTGCCGTACATAGTGCGTCCCTAAAAAGTATGGAGCAGTGTGATGCGGTAATCATACTGGGTGAAGATTTAATTCATTCAGCGCCGCGAATGGCATTAAGTGTGCGTCAGGCAACACGCAATTTATCGTTTGATATGGCCGAGGCTATTCGCATACCCAAGTGGCAAGACGCATCGGTACGGACACTCGCACAAGATGCGCGCAGCCCATTGATCATTGCCTCATGCGCGGGAACAGAATTAGACGAAATTGCCAGTGATACCTTGTTAGCTTCGCCCGATGATATTGCCAGGTTTGGTTTTGCGGTTGCGCACGCCATTGATGCCCATTGCGTTAAGCCGCAGGTATCCCCCGATATTCAGGCCTTGGCAGTTGATGTTGCTAAAAAAATAGTGAATGCAAAAAATCCTTTGGTGATAAGCGGTACCAGTCTAAACTCTCTGGCCATAGTTAAGGCGGCGGCACAAATATCTAAGGCAGTATCGCGTTCGCGCTCTAATGGCAGTGTTGTGCAGTGCGCCGCCAGCTTCGTATTGCCCGAAGCCAATAGTTTGGGTATGGTAATGTTGTTGGACGAGCATACATTGTGCCTGGAAGACGCCATGGATAAGGCGGGTATCCGTTCGGCTGTTGTTCTACAAAACGATCTTTATCATCATGCTTTGGCTTCTGAAGTGGCGGGGTTTTTTGAAAAACTCAACCACTGTGTCGTGCTTAGTCAGTTGAGTAACCGTACCACTGCCGCCGCAGATATTGTATTCCCTGCCTGTAGTTTTGTTGAGACCGAAGGCACGTTAGTGAATAACGAGGGGCGTGCGCAGCGGTTTTTTGAAGTGCTGTCTTCGGCCAATCTTTCGCTAAAAGATACCTGGCGGGTGCTCGCCGATATTGCCCAGGCAATGGTGGCAAAACGGGGTGCCGTAAATCAAGACGCAACAAATTTTTCTGCAGGCGTAAAACAAATTTCGGACATAGCCACTTTTGACAGCGTGGTAGCCATGGTTGCACAGGAAGGTGGCTTGTTTAGTGCTTGGCAAGACATTGCCCCCGGCGCCGACTTTCGTATTGCCGGTATGAAAATGCCGCGCCAGTCCCATCGATATTCCGGTCGTACAAGTTTGTACTCCGACCTTAAAGTGAGTGAAAACAAACAGCCGCTGGATGGTGATTCCCCTTTAAGTTTTTCTATGGAGGGTGCCCCCATCAATCGCCCACCGTCAGTAAATGCCATTGTCTGGTCGCCGGGTTGGAACTCCAATGCCGCCGTCAATAAATTTCAAGACGAAATAGGTGGTCCCTTAAAAGGGGGCGACCCTGGAATTCGGCTGCTCGATGGAGCTACCGATGGCGAATTAAATTATTACTCAGAAGTCGATATTCCCGAGGCCTTAAAGAAGTCCCAAGACCTCGTTGCTGTGAGTCAGTCGCGCATCTTTGATAATTCTGAAGTGTCCATGATGTCTTCGGCTTTGGCCGTACGTATCGAAAAACGTTGTGCCATGGCCAATAAAAGTACCGCAGATAGCTTGCAATTGGCAGAAGGTAATGCGGTGAGTGTTCGAGTAGGGGGCGCGACAGTGGTATTGCCGCTGTGCATTAAACTCGAAATTCCCGAGGGCATTATTACTGTACCAGATGACGTTCATACGCGCTTATCCTTGCCCGCTGCCCTGTTGCCCGCCGTGTGTATTATTGCAGGAGGTGTCAATGGCAATGGATAGTATGGCGGTTCAAAGCACTGTGTTTCTCAATGTTGTCAACGTTGTTGCCATTCTTGTTTTTGTGGTGGCCAGCGCCGCATTTACCACTTGGGTAGAGCGGCGTATGTTGGGCATTTGGCAAGACCGCTGCGGCCCCAATAGGGTGGGCCCATTTGGTTTGTTGCAGGTGGTTGCCGATATGATCAAACTTTTGTGGAAAGAGGACTGGATTCCCCCCTTTGCCGATAAGTTTGTTTTTGTTATAGCGCCCTGTATCGCCATGTTTGTAGTGGTTGCTGCCTTTGCAGTAATTCCTGTTGCTCCCGGCATAGGCGTAGTCGATTTAAACGTTGGCGTGCTATTTTTTCTGGCGATGACCTCGCTGGCGGTATACGCGGTGATGTTTGGTTCTTACGCATCCGACAACAAATATGCGTTACTGGGTGGTATTCGAGCTGCCGCGCAGATGGTGAGTTACGAAGTGTTTATGGGCATGTCTTTGATGGGCGTGGTGATGATTACGGGTACGTTTAATCTACGCGAAATTGTTTACGCCCAGCAGGATGGCTGGTTTTTTATTCCGCAATTTGTTGGCATGTTTATTTTCTTTATTGCCAGCATTGCCGAGAGTCACCGTACGCCCTTCGATTTGCCCGAAGCCGAACACGAGTTATGCGCTGGATTCCACACGGAATACTCCGGCATGAAATTTGGTATGTTCTTCATAGGCGAATACGTAAGCGTTATTCTCACGTCGGCGATGATGGTAGTACTATTTTTTGGTGGCTGGCTCGGGCCAGAGTTCCTGAGCCCATGGGTGCCACCCATATTTTGGTTTTTATTAAAAACAAGCCTATTGGTTTTATTTATGATTTTGGTTAGAGGCTCCTTGCCACGTCCGCGTTACGACCAGTTGATGGCCTTTGGTTGGAAGGCAATGTTGCCCTTAGCGATGGCGAATTTAGTGGTGACAGCGGCGGTTATTTTAATTCGGGCTTAGTTGTTTCACGCGCAATACTATGTGTGTGGCTGTGTTGCAAAAGCTGTGTTGACAAGCAGTTTGGTAAGCCATTTGGTAAGCTACTTGGTAAATAATAATGCGTTTAATTTATCTGATTTTTGATTACATCTTTAGCAATGCAAAGTCTATTTTGGACGTGTTAAGTCATACCTTTACCAAAGCAGACACAGTTGAATACCCAGACGAGATGCCCTATTTGGCGCCTCGTTTTCGCGGGCGAATTGTACTCACCAGAGACCCCGACGGGGACGAGCGCTGCGTTGCCTGTAATTTGTGTGCTGTGTCTTGTCCCACCGACTGTATTTCTTTGCAAAAAGCGGAGGACGAAACAGGGCGTTGGTATCCGGAGTTTTTTCGAATCAATTTTTCGCGTTGTGTATACTGCGGTTTATGCGAAGAGGCCTGCCCAACCTATTCTATACAGCTCACGCCCGACTTTGAAATGGCCGAATACGACCGGCAAAATATGGTTTACGAAAAAGAGCACTTGCTAATAGATGGTACGGGTAAGTATCCCGACTACAGTTTTTACAATGTGTCGGGTAAAGCAGTGTCGGGGCGGAAAAAAGGTGAAGGCTTAAACGAAGCCAAACCCGTCGACGTAAAAAGTTTGATGCCTTAATGTCTTTAGCTCAGTAAAAAGTCATTAACGCAAAAACATAAAAATAAAATTAGGAAAAATTCAGTGGACCAGTTGGCTTTTAATATTGTTTTTTATGTCACCGCAGCCGTTGCGGTTATTTCAACAATAATAATGATAACGCGTTATAACGCGGTTCATGCCCTGCTTTATTTGATCCTCTCGTCGCTGTCTATGGCGATTATTTTCTATTTGCTGGGCGCGCCCTTTGCGGCGACACTCGAAGTGATTATTTACGCTGGCGCCATTATGATTTTGTTTGTGTTTGTGGTGATTATGCTTAACTTGGGCCCTAAGTCTGTGGCGCAGGAAAAAAGTTGGCTACAGGCCCGCACGTGGATAGCTCCGAGTATTCTTGCCGCGATACTTTTTTGTGTGCTCGTATCATCAATGACCACTGTGGGTAATGTGCAAGAGATTCACTTGGTGCCGGCTAAGCAGGTGGGCATTGTTCTGTTTGGTCCCTACCTGCTAGTGGTTGAGCTCGCCTCATTTTTGTTGCTGGCGGGTTTAATCGGCGCTTATCACATTGCCCGTTCACCGGGGGCTCGGGCGGGGGCTACTGCGCGGGATAAAGACGAACATGCCCAAGCTCAAGTGTCACGTGTATCCGAGGGGGCTCAATGACAACCCCAGCTATTATTGATCACGCCTTAATACTGGCGGGAATGCTGTTCTGTATTGGTCTGCTTGGCGTACTGGTGAGGCGCAATATTATTTTTATGTTGATTTCGCTAGAGCTTATGTTAAATGCCACTGGTCTTGCATTCATTGCTGCAGGGTCTTTTTGGGGTCAAGCCGACGGGCAGATAATGTTTATTGCCGTGGTTACTCTCGGTGCTGCCGAAGTTGCCGTGGGTTTGGGTCTGACCTTATTGCTGTTTAAGCGCTACGGCAATATCGATGTCGACAACCTTAAACAGTTGAGGGGATAGGAATGTTGCAGTGGCTTTGGCTTGTTCCTGCTTTTCCCTTTTTTGGTTTTGTTCTGCTTGTAAGTGCAAGTGGCTCCATGCCGAAAAAGTGGGTGACACTTATAGGCAGCGGCTCGGTGGGGTTGGCGGCGTTGGTGACCGCATTGGTGGCGCTGGAATTTTTAAGCGGTGACGCCACGTTCTTCCAAGTTAGTCTCTGGGTGTGGATGGAGGTGGGTAATTTCCAACCGGGTTTTTCCCTATATCTCGATGGTCTGTCTTTAGCCATGCTGTTTGTGATCACCGGCGTTGGTTTTCTCATTCATCTCTATGCCTCAGCGTATATGCACAGCGACGACGACTACCCTCGTTTTTTTACCTACACCAACTTATTTGTCGCAGCGATGATAATATTGGTACTGGCCGACAATCTTGTGCTCTTGTTTCTCGGTTGGGAGGGGGTGGGCCTGTGCAGTTTTCTGCTGATTGGTTTTTGGTACAAAAATCCCGAGAACGGGTTGGCTGCACGCAAGGCTTTTATTGTGACGCGCACTGGCGATGCAGCTTTTGCCATAGGTCTATTTCTGTTATTTAAACATGTAGGCACCTTGGATATTCAGCAGGCCATGGTGAACGCCGCAGCCTTGTGGACGGAAGACAACGGCATGGCGACCATTATCGCTGCGCTGTTACTCGGTGGCGCGGTAGGCAAGTCGGCCCAGTTGCCACTGCAAACCTGGCTGCCCGATGCGATGGCTGGCCCCACACCAGTGAGCGCTTTAATTCATGCCGCCACCATGGTTACCGCCGGGGTGTATTTAATCGCACGCAACCATGCACTGTTTGAGTTATCGCCTTTTATTATGCACGTGGTCGCCATTGTCGGCGTTGCCACTCTGTTAATGTCGGGTCTTACCGCCTTAACCCAAACTGATTTAAAGCGAGTGCTGGCATATTCCACCATCAGTCAAATAGGGTATATGTTTTTGGCTCTCGGTGTAGGCGCTTGGAGCTCGGCGATATTTCACTTAATGACACACGCCTTTTTTAAGGCCCTGCTTTTTTTAACCGCCGGCACAATTATTCTCAGTGTGCATCATCAGCAGAATATTTTTAAAATGGGCGGTTTGCGCAGCAAGATCCCCGTGCCATTCTGGCTATTTTTAATTGGCTGCACCGGGCTCATTGCATTGCCTCCCACCTCAGGGTTTTGGAGTAAGGAAGCCATTTTAAATGCGGCCTGGTCTTCGCACACGGGCGGACCGTTAATTTGGACGGGTGCGGTGCTGGGTGCATTTTTGACAGCACTCTATACGTTTCGCATGTTTTTTATTGTGTTCTATGGCGAGCAGCACACCGAGGCGCACGGGCCCAAGGGCATCAATTTTACCGCACCGTTGATTGTGCTCGCGGCGTTAACCTTGGCCGGTGGGGCACTAAAATATGTTCTCCCATATTTATTACAGCATGCGCTACCGCAAACACACGAGGTGCATCCGCCTTTTGCTGTGGTGGCCATCGCCATTATTTTACCACTCTTGGGTGTTGCCATAGCGTATATGTTCTATTGCAAAAAGGCTTGGTCTGCCGACGCGGTGGCAAGTAGTGCACTAGGCAAGCCACTGCACAAACTTTTTAACAGTGGTTGGGCGATGGACTGGCTCTACCATGCGGTTTTTGTTGCACCTTACTTGGCCTTGGCAAAATTAAATCGACGCGATGTGATAAATAATTTACCCAGGGGTGCAGCGGCAGCAGCAAAGCTATTGAACGCACTACTGTCAAAAAGTCAGAACGGTCAATTACGCTACTATGTGGGCACAATGGCAGTAGCGGCCTTAATCGTTATTACTCTTACCATTCATTTTTAAAACGGGGATAGCATATAAATGCAACTTGCCTGGATAATAATATGCCTCTTCGTCGGCGGGGCAGCGGCGGGTGTGGCTGGGCGATTCGCTGCCGGTAGTAGTAAGTGGATTACTCTCGCCACATTAATGCTTGCGGCTGTGTTGCTATATCCCTTGATAATTGCTGCGCCCATTGACCCTAGCTTGGTGGGTGGACAAAATGCTTGGCTTGCCTTTTTGCAAGTGCAGTGGATTCCCCGCTTTGGCGTAACATTTTTGTTGGCCGCCGACAGCATCAGCATTACCTTAATTGCGTTGACGTTATTTTTGGGCTTTATTGCACTTTTTTCTGCCTGGGAAGAAATTCAACAGCGCTGCGGATTTTTCTATTTTAATTTCCTGTGGACCTTGGCCGGTGTAGTGGGGATTTTTTGCGCTTTGGACATGATGTTGTTTTTTATGTTTTGGGAAGTAATGCTAATTCCCATGTTTTTAATCATCGTTATTTGGGGGCACGAAGATCGCTACTATGCGGCCATCAAATTTTTCATCTACACCCAGGTAAGCAGCCTATTGTTATTACTCTCGCTTGTAGTGCTGGTATTTGTACACTGGGATCAAAGTGGAAGCCTTAGTTTTTCTTGGTTTGATTTGTTGGGAACACAATTAGACGGCGCATTAGGCGTGTTGCTTATGCTCGGTTTTTTTGTTGCTTTTTTGGTGAAGTTACCTGGCTTTCCTGTACACAATTGGTTGCCCGATGCGCACACGCAAGCACCAACACCGGGCAGTGTAATACTGGCGGGCATACTGCTTAAAACTGGCGCTTATGGGCTGTTGCGTTTTATTATTCCATTGTTTCCAGAAGCTTCCTTAACCTTTACGCCCTATGCACTTACCCTAGCGGTTGTGAGTATTTTATACGCGGCGAAAATGGCCTTTGCCCAAAATGACATCAAGCGTTTAATTGCATACTCCTCCATCAGTCATATGGGCTTTATCACCTTGGGTATATTTTCTTGGAACGCCTTTGCCTTGCAGGGCACGCTTTTGCAAATGGTGGCCCACGGCTTGAGTTCGGCAGGTCTATTTGCCCTGGCCGGGGCCATACAACATCGCATACATACTCGCGCTTTGGATGAAATGGGCGGAATGTGGTCAGCCGCCCCTCGCATGGCGGCAATCGCCATGTTTTTTGCCGTTGCAGCGCTGGGCCTGCCGGGTTTGGCGAATTTTGTTGGCGAATTTTTGGTGTTGCTGGGAACGTTTCAGGTACACCCCATGGCGGCAATTTTTGCCGGGTTGGGCATGGTGGCTGCACCCATTTATGCGCTAGTACTCCTGCAAAAAAGTTTTTTCGGCGAACCTTCGACGGCACGGGCAGATAGCGATATTGCATTGGTCGATTTTCACGCGCGCGAGTTATTGATGATGGGTTTATTGATGATGGGCTTGATTGTGTTGGGTTTTTTCCCGCGAATTATCACCGTATTTACTCAAGATGCACTTGCCGGCCTTCAGTCGCTGGGTTGGGGGCTTTGATATGAGTATTGCAGAGTTAATTGCCTTCATACCCGTTCTGATCATTGCCAGTATTAGTGTTGTATTAATGCTGGTGGTCTCTTTTCTGCGGCACCACCGCTTAGTTAGCTTAATTACAATTGCCGGTTTTGTTACTGCCGGCCTAATGACGCTCCAGAGCTTTGGCGCGGCACCAGTACATGTAACGCCGTTAATTATCCTGGACGACTACAGTCGTTTGTTTATTGCGCTGTCGTGTTTTACCAGTGTGCCAGCGGTCATGTTCGCCTACGACTATCTACAGCGCAGTGACGACTTTAAAGAGGAATACTACATCCTCTTGTCTCTGGCTGTGCTGGGTGCGGTTGTGCTCTCGGCCAGTGCTCATTTTGCTGCGTTTTTTATCGGCATAGAGTTATTAAGCGTGTCTCTGTTTGCCATGGTGGGCTATCTGGTAAACGATGACAAAAAGCGCCCCGCCACCTTAGAGGCCAGCGTAAAATATATGATTCTATCGGGAGTTTCCTCAAGCTTTTTGTTATTTGGTGTGGCTTTGTTGTACTTAAACTTTGGTGTGCTTACCTTCGAAGGTGTGCACGACAGGGTGGCCATTGGCGCTCTAAACGGCTACGGTATGCTGGGTACGGCCATGATGATAATTGGTCTTGGTTTTAAATTGTCGTGGGTGCCCTTCCATATGTGGACGCCCGATGTATACGAGGGCGCGCCGGTGCCGGTATCGGCATTTTTGGCCACCATATCTAAAGTGATAGTATTTGCCATCGTATTAAGATTGTTGGTGCAGTCGGGAGCGCTTGACTTTGAAAACGTTGTGATTGTGCTGGGCTTTGTTGGCGTGCTGTCGATGATAGCGGGCAATGGTTTGGCGCTCATGCAAAACAATTTAAAGCGTCTGTTGGCCTATTCTTCCATTGCCCACCTTGGCTATTTAGTTGTAGCGCTTATCGCGGCAAATTCGGTGATAGAAAGCCATAAGATATTGGCAATGGAGGCTGTGATTATTTATTTGATTGCCTATGTGCTGGCCACGTGGATAGCTTTTGGAACGCTTTCCTGTTTGGCACACCCTGAAAGTGGCCGTGAGGCTGAGCGCCTGGAGGACTTTCGCGGCTTGTTTTTCACGCGACCGTGGTTGGCAACCGTATTTACGATTGCTTTATTTTCCCTTGCGGGAATTCCCCTCACCGCCGGCTTTATCGCTAAATTCTATATTTTTGCTTCCGGCGTATCGGAGTCTTTGTGGATGCTATTGTTCGCCGTGATTGTGGGAAGTGCCGTGGGTCTCTATTACTATCTCAAGGTTATTCTGGAGATGTGTAAACCGCCAATAGAAGAAAATAGCGCTTCTCAAGCGATTATTCCATTGGCAAATAAGATTCTTCTAGTCGCAATGGCTGGCTTGGTCATATTTGTTGGTACCTTCCCGGCTGCGCTGCAGTACCATTTAACTTCGGCGATACGTGCCTTGCTGTAACGAATATGAATGTTAGTATTCATGTCTCGTATTAATTGTTACGGTATTTTGACGATTTTCCTCCGCGAGTGCCTTGGCTATTTCTATAGATATTAGCGTCAATCAGGTTCACTTCTATACTTTCGCTAGGCAGAGCTGTTCAGCCTGGTACTTGCTCTCTCGAGTAAGCTACTACCTTTAGATCTGCCCTAAATAGTAGGATTTAAAATAGATATTGTGAGAACATGGGGCGTGTTCAGCAATATTCTGCCTTTGTGGGAGATTAAATGCCAATATTGCGGAACTATTGACACGCTATTAGAATCTACGCCCTTTGGTCAATTAAGCTCGATGTGAAAATTAAAGTTAAAAGGAGTAAAGGTTTGCAACCTGGCGTAACAGTTGTTTTTATCGCTTTAGTTCTACTTGTCAGTGATATTGTTCTAGCGGTATCTCCCGAGAGTTCCGAGCCCACGCTCGCAGAACAGTCGATGCTTGTTCACGCGCCGTCTATTTTTCAGGTGAAAATTGTCAACCGTGGGTCTGCCAGTCCGAATTCCTTGGGTACTGGTTTTGTTATTGGCGATGGGCGTTTTCTCGCCACTAATTACCATGTCGTTTCACCTGCAGTATTAAAACCCGATGAAAACTATGTCGCCATTGAAGTTGAGGGCAAGGAGCAAGAGCTCGAGGTGTTGGCGCTAGATGTAATTCACGATCTTGCAATATTGGCGCTTCCCAGCGAATTAAAGACCATTACTCTCAGCAATCAAACGCCTCCCAAGGGTGCCCGACTATATTCTATAGGCAACCCACTTGATATTGGCATGACTATAGTAGAAGGCAACTACAATGGGCTGGTGGAAAGCCGTTTCTTTGATCAAATTCATTTTTCCGGTGCGATTAACTCGGGTATGAGCGGAGGCCCAACACTGAATGGCCAAGGCGAGGTGGTGGGTATCAACGTTGCCTCGGCTGGCAATCAGGTGGGCTTTTTGGTGCCGGTGGAAAAGTTAATGATTTTGTTAAATAGTCTCGGAAATAAATTTGTCAAAGAAGAGACCAAAGAAGAGATAAAAAATGAGGCCGGTGATGAGGTCAAGGATGAAATAGGCGAAGAGGTAGAACAACAAGACGAGCTGGTCGAGGCAACGCCTCTGCAAAAAAGTATTGGTGTTCAAATACAGAGTGCCACGCATTTGATGATAGACAAGCTGCTGGAAAGGCAGTGGCCGGCAGAAGAACTTGGATCGGCTTTGGTCGCGGGGAAAGCACATCACGCCGTGGACTGCTGGGGGAATAGTGATACCAATAACAAAACACTTTTTACCAAGATTCAAAAAGGCTGTAATAGTCGTGACAGCATCTATATATCTCACCACTTACGTTCAGGCTATATTGAATACGAATTTTGGTATCACGAAGCCAGTGAGTGGCCATCGACGGCCTTCTATCGCAATGCCATCTTGGCTTTTTCAAATGCAGGGCCAGGTAATCAAGCTAATGGTAAATATGTAGATAATTACACCTGTATAGATGAAGTTGTGCAGCGTGCAAGTGACAATTTTAAAAGAAAAATATCCTATTGTACTCGACCCTATACGCTTTTTCCCGATATATTTGACGTCTTCTATATTGGTGCATCCCTAGACAAAAAGGATAGGGTGGTAATGGAGCACTTTACTTTGTCTGGCGTAAGCGCCGTAGACGCCCAGCGTTTCTTAAAACGTTTTATGGAGCAGGTGAGCTGGAAATGATTATTGAGCAGATTGATCGCACCGGGCATATTCTTGAAAGTAAGCCGTTTGACAGCCAAAGCATATCACTTGGTCGGGCTTACGATAATGATGTAATCGTTCCGGACCCCTACGTCGACCCCCATCATGCGCAGCTTAATTTCGATTGTGAAAGTGGCTTGTTCTCTATATGTGATCTCGGCACAAAAAATGGATTAAAGACTCATGGGAAAAAAACGCTGAAGTTCGCATCAGGTGCTACACACACTTTCTCCAGTGGGAAAAGTTTCAGTCTAGGTAAAACACGATTTAGGGTGCTTCGTGCAGACCATCCCGTTGACCCAGCTATGTCACTATCTTTTATCGATAATCTACATGTGGTCTTAGGTTCCTGGTTGGTTTTTATCGCGGCCTCAATTTTAACAATAGTAATTTCGGGGTTTTTACAAGCCTATCTGAATAAACCATATAGCAACGAACTTTACAAGGATGCTCTAAATAGTGTGTATCTAGTTATTTTCGCAATGGCCTATGGTTTAATTTGGTCCTTTGTCGCGCGCTCTCAGCGCCACGATGGGCATTTTCTACTTCATTGCAATCTTATTCTTATCGTTTTTGTTTTATTGGAATTGTTTGGTTTACTGCATCCCTTTGTTGCCTTTAATTTAAAGCCCATACTGCTTGATGGGTTTACCATAAATGCGTTCTACGGAATTACTATATTTTTGATTTGTTATATTTCTTTTTATCACTCAACTGCACTGGGTTTGTACCGAAGGGTGGGCATTAGTCTTGCGCTGCCCATAGTGTTTTGGTCTAGCCTTGCTATCACCGCTTTAAAAGAGCCGGATTTTAGAGCGATACCACCCTACGATATGACGCTAATCGAGCCTGCCTTTCAATTGCGCTCGACGATAAGCGATGATGAACTTCAGGCGCAGGCTTTGGGTTTATATCGCCCTGCAACAGAAGACGCGGTGGAACGATACCAGCGTTAACTCTGCCGGTGGCAAGAAAGGTTTAATACACCGAGCAATATCTCGGTTTAGCGATTAAAATAATGATAAGACATATTTTATTTATACGATGTAAGCCCAATTTCGATGTAGCGCACGAAGCCTTAAAGACGCTCTTTCGACCATTGATAGACGAAATAATAGTCTTAGACTATTCGCTCTAAGCAATTTATGCAAAGAGTGCAAAAGCAAATTCTAATATATGTCAGGGGGGCCTATATGAAATTAATATTTTCTCACCAAAACCCTATGATCGTGGAAAATATCAAAAATATTGTCGAATTAGATGGTGTTGAGACGATTTTAAAAAACGCATCCTTAGCGGGAGCTGCGGGCGAATTAGCGCCCATGGATACCTGGCCCGAGGTATGGGTGGTAAATGATGACCATTATCAGCGTGCCATAGCGCTTGTTAATAGCGTGTCAGATTCTAAAAACACCGTCGAATGGGTGTGTGGCAAGTGTTCTGAAAAAAACGATGCAGCGTTTGAGGTGTGTTGGAAGTGTCAGAGTGAACAAATTGCGGAATAAGATCGGATTCTAGGCTCGGTTCAAAAACGGCGTGTTTTTTGTACCCGTAGACGTTCCTAAACCCACCGGGATTCAGTGTGTATTATAACCTGAGGAGTTGAGTGTTAGGCGGCGCGCTTAAAGCGCCTGTAGCCCAACATCTCCAGCCAATGAGGATGCGGTTTTCCTGGCAGTATTTCCGCCGGAGATTTTTTATGGCTCTCCGCTTGGGTGCTGCGCAAAAAGGGTGTGTGATTTAGATAAAACTGAAGAAGATTCAAAAAACCGTGGCCACTTTCTTGACGATAGTAAAGGTGTCTTCTCACGCGTCCATTGAGGTTTTCAATCATTGAGCTTGTGCGTTCTGTCGAATAGAGATCACCAATAACGGCGTCTTCGATGCCATCGAATTGAGCTCCTAATTATTTCCCCAATGTTTCACTTCGTTGCGTGTATTGGTGTTCCATGGTATGGCAGCGCTGTAACTCACACATGGCCCAGACAGACTGAATTGGAGCGGAAAACTATTGACTGATCACCGTGAAGTTTTCTTCCAATACATCCGCAAGTCCCAATGCCGCTTCTCGTTTGTTTTCTAAGGTAGTGCACATTGCCGATATTCGATGAGTTGGACTTTGGACTGATTGGGCGACCTAAAGTGGAAAACAACAAAATAAATGAAATAAACTATTGAAAAAATTTCGCTAAGCGCGAAAAATTTTTGTTAACTAACAAAAATTTGTGTTTCTGAAAATACATAAATTTCAGAGGCACATCATGAAAAATATCCGAGAAAAACTGGTAGATTTTCGCAATACGCTGTATCACCTGCTCCCGAAACGTAAAGATGCTATCTTTGAACTAATGGACGCGAATTCAGCATCGACTACTTCACTTAACAGCGTTGTTCACCTGAGTAAATCTGCATTTTTCACACGTCAACATCCTAGCATCACCGATGCGCTAACCGATGGTTTGGCGGTAGCGCAATGGGATGATATTCAAAAGCTCATATGGCGCACAAGCCAACCGAAGGATATGGCCTCCTATCACTGCTTTGTAGTAGATTGTACGCCTCAAGATAGGCTTCATGCAAAAACACGGGATGATCGCTCCATTGTCCACAAAGCCAATCCCTCACCAGGCAATAAACCCATCTGTGCAGGTCATGAATATTCTACCGTGGTTTGCGTGCCCCCCGGAAGCTCAGAAGAGCGTAAACGTTGGGCTGTTCCTGTATCAACAGAAAGAGTCCCCAGCGAAGAAAAAGGGCATGAGTTGGGAATAAAGCAAATCGCAAGTCTTCTGAAGCAACTCGGCTTAGAAGATAAGTTAACGCTTTCTATAGGTGATAGCGCTTATGCCACTTAAACTTGTCGAAAGATAGTATCAACACTCAAAGAACACGTCCATATTGCACGTTTGCGCAATAACCGAAAAGTCTTTGAATTGCTGCCGGTTCAGGCGCACTCGAAAGGAAAACCTAAGATTTACGGGAAGAAGATGACGCTCA
>JBLHGN010000015.1:0-27017 GCA_047616325.1 Lentisphaeria bacterium | reverse complement strand
TTTCTCCATCTAGTCGTACAAATGAAACTGTTCTTGGTAGGTACTCTGTCGGTTATCCTCGGTGTCGTGATTTGGTATTTTGCGACTGAATATAAATTTAATTTCTTTATTAGTTTTGAGAATGTTCCCTCTCCCTTGAAGGTTGGCGGTGCTTTTATTACCCAGTTGAATGACTCTGAATTTTACATACACATACTTGTTAGTATGCGCCGTATTTTATTTGCATATTCTATCGCCGTAGTGCTAGGTATTGGTGTGGGTTTGATTGTAGGTCGTTCAAAGTTTGCGCGAGCGGCAGTGTTGCCATATATAGAAATAGTGAGGCCGATACCCGCAGTTGCATGGATCCCGCTGGCTATTTTGATGTGGCCGACAGAAGAGTCATCCATTGTATACATCACCTTTCTCGGGGCCTTGTTTCCAATAATCCTCAACACGGTTCATGGTGTTGAACAAACTCCCGAAGTTTTAATTCGAGCGGCGCTGTCCCTCGGAGCAAAACGTTTTCAGGTGTTTGTGCATGTCGTTTTTCCGGCAGCGCTGCCAAGTATTGCAGCTGGCCTGGCTATTGGTATGGGGGTGAGTTGGTTCTCCCTGTTGGCCGGTGAAATAATTTCAGGCCAATATGGGATTGGTTATTTTACGTGGAATGCATACTCGCTGATTAACTACCCCGATATTATTGTGGGGATGTTAGTTATTGGTGGCTTGGGGTCGTTGTCCACATTCCTAGTGCGCTTGATTATGACACCGGCACTTCGTTGGAAGAAAAGGGTTAGCCATTAATAGCTATGTCAATTTTCGCCAGATTCCAAAAGATATTCTCTATTATTTGCCATCAATGGTGGCAGTGGGGTTTGGCGGTACTCGCTACAGCGGGACTTTATTATTTAGCCTTGTTGGTGGCCCTGATCGCGAAATTCCAACAGCTTCCCAATTATGTAAATCTGTATAGCTGGTTTGAAAATGTGCAAAGAATTATACGGTCGACGCCCTCTTGGAGTGACATTGCTCTGATTGTAAAGGAGGAATGGATAGTTGAGATCGGACATATGAATTACGATTTTGGAATAGGAATTTCACAGTGGAGTTTGTACGTGGCGCCAGTAAAAATGTTGAGCGTATTGGCCTATTCGGCGATTGTTATTAGCTACGTTTTTGTTTTGCGAAATCGCCAAGCCACTTGTACTTTCTCTACACGGCTTGGGTCGAAAATTGCGTCTAGTTTGGGTACGGGTTTGTTTGCCCTAACGTCGATCACTATGTCGTGGGTTGTTTGTTGCGCTACACCCACCTGGATAGTTGGCTTAGCAATGATGGGGCTTGGGGTGTCAACCTCATTATGGATGGAGCCTATCGGGCTGTGGCTCAACATACTAGGATTTATCTTGATGTTTAGTGCGCTGCTAGTAGTAGTTGGTGAATACTCCGGCAGTAGGTCGGTTGTCAAAAACGAAGTTGAATCGATTGGATAGACATATGAATTTAGCACTTAAAGAAACCGAATCACTGGGCGCCGAACCAGTTCAGCATAAGTCTCCAGGCACTGGGCATATAGAAATCGACGAGGTAACTATCTCATTTGGTGTTGGGGCTAAGGCAAGTACAGCCGTAAAAACAACAACGATCGATATTCAGCCCGGCGAGTTTGTGTGTATTTTGGGGCCGTCTGGCTGCGGAAAATCAACTTTATTGAATTCAGTGGCTGGCTATATAAACCCAACTACCGGAAAAGTGCTGGTCGATGGTGTGGAGGTGACGCGCCCTGGGCCTGAGCGAGGCATGGTGTTTCAGCAGTATTCTTTGTTTCCTTGGAAAACTGTGCACGAAAATATCGCCTTTGGGCCTAAAGTTGCTGGCCACAGCCCGCAACAGTGCGACTCAATTGCAAATACATTTTTAGCGATGATTGGTTTAAGCAAAATTGCCAAAAAATTACCAGGGGAGTTGTCTGGCGGGATGCAGCAACGTGTTGGCATTGCCAGAGCCTTGGCCAATTACCCTAAAGTACTGTTAATGGATGAGCCTTTTGGCGCACTGGATGCGCAGACTCGACTTATCATGCAAGAGAGTCTGCTAAACATCTGGTCTGAATTTGGCATCACTGTCTTGTTTGTCACCCATGATGTGGATGAGGCGATCTTTCTCGCTGACAGGATCCTGGTGATGAGTGCAAGCCCGGGATCGATCATTGCGGATTTAAAAGTCGATCTGGAGAGACCGAGAAAACCGGAGCTGGGGACAAGCAAAAATTTTGTTGAATTAAAGCGCCAATGTCTCTCCTACATTCGTGAGCAAAGCCTAAAAGCCTTCGAGCAAGTGGGGGGTAGTTAGATATGTTTAACAGGGCCATAACTGGGTCGCGGAACACGCGTTAAATTGGGTTAAAAATCACATGTTATAGCTTGTTATAACATGTGATAACAAGTACAATTCTTGTAAGATGTAAAGGCCGTAGATCTTCAGCGTAAAAGGCAAGGTCACCTACTAGTGAAAAAATACATTCTTAGCAGTGCTCACCAAAACAACAATGAGCGTCTGTAAATGAGAAGCAAGCAGATAAAGAAGGTCGGATATGAAAGTTGCGTTTCGCTTTGTAATACTACTGTACGCATTGATTGGATTTATCTCCACAGCGCAATCCGGCAGTGTGCCCTACGAGGTGCTTCGCTCGCCCAAGGCGCTTCCTGATTTTTCGCTAGTGGATCACGATGCAAATATGTTTGGCCTTCCTCAGTTTAAAGGGCACTGGTCGCTAGTATTTTTAGGCTTTACTAGTTGTCCCGATATTTGTCCGATGACCATGTCTAGGTTAGAGGCGGTGCGCGCTGATTTGGGTTTGAGGTTTACGCCAGAAAAAATACCCGATGTTGTGTTTGTCGCGGTGGACCCGCAGCGAGACCAGGTTATTTTGGGTGAATATTTAAGGTATTTTCATCCTGACAATATAGGTATTACCGGCGAAGAAGATCAGTTACAAACCTTAGTTAAAGGTATGGATGCTTACTATCGCATTGATAAAGAAGCCGTCAATAGTGCGAGTTACGAAGTGGTTCATACCTCGGCTATAGCGGTCATTAATCCTAAGGCAGAGATGGTTGCGAAGATAAGTCCGCCTTTTAAGGTAAACGAAACGGCAGAATTTTTAGTTCAATTGATTAGAAAAGGGCCGCTTAGTGATTAGCACCTCGGCACTTAGGGGTTTTTTTGTAAGTGCCGTGTCAAGGTGTTCTTGTGCATTTGTATTGAGCGCCCCAGTATTGTTTATGTCATTGCACGTCTCTGCTGGCATGATCGACAAAAATGGCATGAAAGCTTGGGAAATTTGTGGTCTGTGCCATGGTGCAGATGGCAACAGTTATATGAGTAAATTTCCAAAACTGGCGGGACAAAAACCTGCATATATAAAACAGCAGTTTTTGGCCTTTCGAAATAGTGAGCGCGAAAATGATGGTGGGCAAATGCAGGCTATTACCACCGAGGTTGAGCTGTCGCAGCTAGATGATATTAGCGAATATTTTTTTACCCAAGCACAGCCGAAGCCGGTAGAGATAAGTGCACAAGAGTCGCGGCAAAGTCTCGAGAATTTGCGCATAGGAAAAAACGTATATGAGCGCGGGCGCGAGGGGGTTTTGGCATGTGTTGGCTGCCATTCCGATAAAGATTCAACGGCACCTTGGTTAGACGCCCAGCATGCTGATTATCTTAAAAAGCAGCTGCGCGATTTTGATAGCGGCAAACGCAAAACAGAAATTGAAGTGCATGCTGAATATGGTGCAAAAGAATTTACAGGCCTACCTTTGGGTGAGGCAGGTAAACTGACGGAAGGTGAGATTGATTCACTTTCAACCTATCTCGCGTCGTTGCGATTGACGCGTCAGTAGAGCTTCCGTTGAGCGCGTTTGCAGCACTAATTATTACGGTTTAATTGGCGGTTTTTTCGAACTGCCTTACACGCTTAATGGCCAAAGCTGGCCAATTTAATAAGCCAAAATAGAGTCCAATTTGGTTGTATTTCGGTGCGCTGGTGTCTAGTGGTTATAACATGTAACTACGTGTAGAGTGGTGAAAACTTGGAGCAATGCTTATGAAACAATCACGACCACAAACGATGTCGCACCAGCCGCTTTACCTGCAAATTAAAGAAGCCCTTAAAAAGCAAATATTGTCGGGAGAATATGCGCCCTATGAACGCATTCCCTCTGAAAGCGAGTTGATGAGTACCTTTAGTGTAAGTCGCATAACGGTGAGGCAAGCCCTAAGAGATTTACACAGTGAGGGGCTGATATTCACCTCGCAAGGCAAGGGCACTTTTGCGAGTAAACCGAAGGCCATGCAGGACGTACAGCAACTGGAGGGCTTTGATGAGGCCATGAAGCCTAAGGGCTATGAAACCTCTTCACGGCTGGTGAGTATTCGCGAAGTAAGTGCCGGTAAAGAGGTACTGGAGAAACTTAATATATCGCCTAAAGAGCGTGTTGTGGAAGTGGTGCGAGTGCGCTACTTGAACCGTGAACCGGTCTCAGTCGACCGCTCTTTTTTCCCGATGAAAGTGGGCCGGGGGCTGTTTTCAAAGGATTTAAGTCAGGATATATTTCCTATCCTAGAAAATCAGCTGGGCATCATCTTGGGAGCTGCCGATATCAGCCTGGAGGCGCGTCCGGCAGATGCTGAAGTGGCACAATTGTTAGAGGTTGAGCTTGGCAGCCCAGTCATGTGGGTGGAACGACTCACTCACGACCAAGCGGGTAATCCAGTGGATTATGAATACCTGGCATTTAGGGGTGATTCATATAAGTACCGTTTCCAAATAGAGCGTGCGCAATAGTTGCACTTGCATAATCAAGAGGATTAAAAATGGCTATTCCAGATGACATTTCAGTAATTGATGTAGACGTACTTGTAATTGGTGGGGGAACAGCTGGACCCATGGCGGCGGTCACCGCCAAAGAGCGCAATCCCGATGCAAAAGTCATGTTACTGGAAAAGGCCAACGTGAAACGTTCAGGTGCGATAAGTATGGGAATGGATGGGCTAAACAATGCCGTGGTTCCTGGCCACTCAACTCCAGAGGCTTATGTGAAAGAGATCACTATCGCCAACGACGGAGTGCTCTTACAAAAGGGCGTTATGGCCTATGCGCAGGGCTCCTTCGATATGATCCAAAAGCTCGACAGTTGGGGTGTCTATTTTCAAAAAGACGAAACCGGCGAGTACGACATGAAAAAGGTCCACCATTTAGGCACTTATGTATTGCCCATGCCTGAAGGTCACAATATTAAAAAGATTCTCTACCGGCGACTGCGTCGCCATCGTGTGGTCATCGAAAACCGTTATCAAGCAATTCGCTTGTTAAAAGATAAAGATGGAAATGCCTGCGGTTGCATTGCCTTGGGTACGCGAGACGCGGAAGTAATTGTTGTTCGAGCCAAAGCCGTTATTATGTGCACGGGTGCGGCTGGCCGCATCGGTTTGCCTGCATCAGGATACCTTTACGGTACTTACGAAAACCCCTCGAATTGCGGTGATGGTCATTCAATGGCCTACCACGTCGGCGCTCAGCTCACGGGCCTCGAATGCTATCAAATTAACCCCTTACTAAAAGATTACAACGGTCCTGCTTGTGCCTACGTGACGGGTCCACTCGGCGGTTATACCGCCAATGCTAAAGGCGATCGCTTTATCGAGTGCGACTACTGGAGTGGTCAAATGATGATGGAATTTTATAACGAATTGCAGGGCGGCAACGGTCCAGTGTTCCTTAAGCTCGATCATTTGGCGGAGGAAACGATTCAGGAAATTGAGCACGTACTGCATACCAATGAGCGCCCCAGCCGAGGACGCTTCCACGACGGCAGAGGCGTAGACTACCGAACAAAAATGGTAGAAATGCACATCTCTGAAATTGGATTTTGTGCTGGGCACTCTGCTTCAGGGGTTTGGATTAATGAAAAAGGCGAAACAACCGTTCCGGGATTATTCGGCGCAGGTGATATGGCCTCCATTCCGCACAGCTACATGTTGGGTGCTTTTGTTTACGGTCAAATATGCGGTGAAAATGCAGCGGAATTTGCACGTGATCGCGAGCTTCCGGAATTGGATTTTGACTATATAGTCGCCGAGCGCGATCGTATTTTAGCTCCGCTTCATCGCACCGATGGCATTCCCCCAAGTCAGTTTGAATATAAAGTTCGCCGCATGGTGAACGACTATTTACAGCCGCCGAAAGTCACTAAAAAAATGGATATTGGCTTGGCTCGCCTGAAGGCGATGGAAAACGATATTCAACATTTATACGCGCGTGACGCACACGAATTACTGCGGGCGAATGAAGCCCAACATATTTTGGATTGTGCACAAATGGCCGCGGTGGCATCACTCTATCGCCAGGAAAGTCGCTGGGGTTTATATCACAACTACGTAGATTTCCCCGAAATAAATAACGATGATTGGTTTTGCCACGTGCAATTATTAAAAGATGAAAACGGTCAAATGGCCTGCATTAAAAAAGATATCGAACCCTATGTGATTGAGCTCGATGAAGAAGAAAAAATGGCTTACCAGCAATTGCGCGTCCAGAAAGCGGGCTAATCAAACTTTAAGTTAGGAGTAACTATATTATGCCTACAGCATCTCAAATTTCCATGGTTCCCGTCGTCGTTGATGACGACAAATGCATTGCCGATAAAGGCTGTCGCACATGCATTGATGTTTGCCCGCTCGACGTTCTCTGGATAAACGAAGAGACCGGCAAAGCGCATATGAAATATGACGAGTGCTGGTATTGTATGCCTTGTGAAGCGGACTGCCCAACAGATGCAGTGACTGTCAATATTCCTTATTTATTAAGTTGAGATCGTTATGTCTAAGTTTTCAGATCCTTTACTAAATTCCATCGCCTCGCGTCTTGAGAATGATGATGCCGGTATTCGTCGAGTGGCCGTGATGGACCTTGTTGATAGCCCAGAACCGGAAGCGGTAGAGCTGTTGATTACGGCTTTAAGTGATAGCGACGACTCCGTGCGGATGGAGGCGGCAAAAGTTATCGATGAGTTTGAGCCGCTTGACATGATGGACGCTTTAGTTGAAGCCCTTACGTCAGACGATGAACATGTTCGCAATGCCGCGGCTAATGCACTTGCGGATTTAAAAGATAAAGCGGTAGCGCCGGCGTTAATTGCGGCCTTAAAAGAGGGTGATGCTTTTGTTCTTGCGGCTATTTTGCGCTCTTTAAAACAATTGCGGATAAAGGAGGCTCGGCCACATGCGATTGGTTTACTCGCCCACACTGACCCCGCTGTTCGACGCGAAGCCGTTAGCGTGCTGGGTTATTTGCAAGAGAGCGAGAACCTGCCTCAATTGATGGCGATCGCAGGTTCAGACAAAGATTCAGAGGTGCGCCGCACAGCGGTGGGAGCCTTGGTATATGCAGAGCCCGACAAAGTAGCCAAGACATTAGTAAATGCTCTAAGTGATGAGCATTGGATGGTTCGCGTAGAAGCGCTAAAAGGTATCGGTCGTCTCAAAATTAAAGCAGGGATTGATTCATTAATTGCGGCTACACAAGATCCAATGTGGCAAGTGCAGGAAAAGGCCGCAGAATCGCTTGGAAAATTGGGCGATGCCAAGGGTATACCCGCATTGGCCTCGTGCATTAGCAACCCCATTGCCAATTTGCGAAAAGCGGCGGTGGCGGCGATAGGCGGTATTGCACATCCCGACGGCATGCCGGTGGTGGAGGTTGCATTAAATGACAACGACCCTGACGTGCGAAAAATAGCCCGTTGGGCCAAAGATGAAATTGAAACGAGACGCAGCGCGGCAGAGGGTTAAGTTATGACATTTGTGGTAACAGAGCAGTGCATTCGCTGTAAATTTACGGATTGCGTCGACGTCTGCCCGGTAGACTGTTTTCACGAGGGTCCTAATTTTTTAGTGATCGATCCTGAGGTTTGCATCGACTGCGCACTGTGTGTACCTGAGTGTCCGGTTGACGCCATTTACGAAGAGAGCGTACTGCCAGAAGAGTTTAATAGTTATTTGCAAATTAATGCTGCGTTGTCAAAAACATGGCCAGAAATAAGTGCCACAAAAGATCCTATGCCTGGCTCTGAGGAATGGGCCGACGTGCCGGATAAAGGTCAATGGCTTATTACTGAAGCAGAAGTGGTTTAGTTTTACCTCACCGCGTCAAAAATACGTTTAATGCCGAGAGGCCCAGGGCTATGTTGGATATGGCTTAGTGAACTATTTTTTCAGGCTAAAACTATTTTTTTAAAAGGCTCTTTAACGTGAATACGGTTTTATATCCACCGATCAAGATCGCACTTAATAAAACCAATGAGACCTTGGCGGTTATTTGGAAGAATGGTGAAAAATCCACTATCCCAGGCCTTGACCTTAGGCGTTTTTGCGCGTGTTCTCGCTGTCGCTCACAGCAAGTAATTGGAATGCAATTGATTACAGATGATTCCGGTTTGGAAAAAATTAATGCCATGGGTTCTACCGCATTACACATTGTTTTCAGGGACGGACACGATCGGGGCGTTTACCCCTGGGATTACCTTTATGCCATTGCTAAGGGCAGCGCAAAGAACTTTTTTCAAACGTCTATGCCAGGCGAGGGAAAGTAAGTGGACAAGCTTCAGGTATGGATAGAAAAACACGCAGAAACACGACTTGATCAGGTGCGAAAACACCTACAACGGCTACTTCCCGGTATTTGTTTTTGCATGGTGGTGGTGTTGGCTGCCACCTATATTAGTGAACACTATGGAAGCTCCCAAATACTCGGGGCGCTGCTTTTGGGTATGGCTTTAAATACCATTTCTCGATATTCGGAATTTTCCACAGGCCTCGATTTTTGTGCAAAAAAAGTATTACGTTTTGGTGTGGCACTACTGGGAATTCGAATTACTTTCTCACAAATTTCAGAGCTCGGGGCGCAGCCTTTTATCCTGGTTTCGGTGGTTGTGGTGAGCACTCTATTTTTTAGCGTGGCTGTTGCCATGATGATGAAAGTCGACCGAGTTAAAGCCATTATCTCTGGAGCTGCGGTAGGTATTTGTGGCGTTTCTGCTGCGCTAGCCGTGGCAGCAGTACTGCATAACGATAAGTCTACAGAAAAGCATTTATTGTGTACGGTAGTGGGTGTTACCGGCCTAAGTACAATTTGCATGATCTTGTATCCTGGAATTTTAATTAGCCTGGGAATGAGCTCTCAACAAATGGGCCTGTATATAGGGGCAAGCATTCACGATGTTGCGCAGGTATTCGGCGCAGGTGAAATGATATCGGCGGAAGTCGCCCAATTGGCGACGTATACCAAAATGTTACGGGTGGCAATGTTGGTGCCGGTAATAATGGTTCTGGCCTTTTTGTTTCGTCATGGCGGCAGCGGAAAAACCCAGATCGAGCGTGCACTCCCGCCGTTTTTAATAGCCTTTGTTGTCTTTGTTGTTCTGGCAAATGTAAATATTGTGCCACCTAAGATGGTAGATATTATGAGCCAACTCTCACAAGTGTGTTTGTGGGTTTCTATGGCGGCTCTGGGCGCTAAAACAAATTTAATTGAAATGTGGGAAGTTGGCAGGAAGCCTTTTTTATTGCTTCTACTGAATACCCTTTTTATCGCTGGTGCCTCATTGTTGCTGGTTATCTAATTAATTTAACCGTTGGTGTAATTTATGGCTGCTTTACTTACAGAAAAAGTATTAGAAGTACATCATTGGAACGATACGCTGTTTAGCTTTAAAACAACTAGAGAGAAGTCGTTTCGTTTTAAAAATGGTCATTTTACGATGATTGGTTTGCCCGATAACGGCCGTCCTTTGCTGCGTGCATACAGTATCGTTAGTGCCAATTATGAAGAGGAACTTGAGTTTTTTAGTATTAAAGTGCCCGACGGGCCACTGACTTCGAAATTGCAGCACCTTAAAGTGGGTGACGAAATATTTGTCAATAGCAAAGCCACCGGCACCTTAACCATCGACAATTTATTGCCGGGGAAAACATTATATATGCTCAGTACAGGAACGGGCCTCGCCCCATTTCTAAGTATTATTCGAGACCCAGAAACGTACGAAAGCTTTGATCACATTGTGCTAACCCACGGCGTTAGAATGGTAAACGAATTGGCCTACCGAGAACTTATTACGGACCATCTACCTAATCATGAATACTTTGGTGAAGAAATACGCAATAAATTGATCTATTACCCAACCGTTACCCGCGAAGCTTCTCAGTACCAGGGACGTTTGACCGACCTTATCGAAGGTGGAAAATTGTTTGAAGATATAGGCCTGTCTCCACTCAATCCAGAAAATGATCGCGTTATGATTTGTGGCAGCCCGTCTATGCTAAAAGACTGTGTGCAGTTGTTGGACGATAGAGGTTTTAAAGAAACCCGACATGGTGATTTGGGCTCGTACGTTATCGAAAGAGCCTTTGTTGAAAGTTAGACGATGTTTGAATTAACTGAAATTATGCTATCAATACCTAGTTATATTATTCTTTCCAATCTATAGAGTAGCTTGTATTAATGATTACTGAAGACGTTATAAAAAAATTATTGGAAAAAATATCTCTGCCAATATTCTTAGGAAGTACATCGATAGTCGATGCTGTTGATTCGATTGATGTTAACAAAGATCACATTGATATTTACCTCAAGCTCGGGTTTAAGGCACATAGCCAAGAAAGGCTAATCGCCGTGGCCATTGAAAACGGATTGGATAATGTTGGAATTTCAGCGGTTAAAGTTCATGTTGAATCCGAGGTAATGGCATCTGCCTATTTAAAAAGGGAAGGGCAGTTGAGTGGAGTTAAAAATATTGTCATGGTAGCTTCCGGAAAAGGTGGCGTAGGCAAGTCCACTACGGCTATAAATTTGGCCTTGGCATTGCAAGCAGAGGGTGCCAGCGTAGGTATTTTGGATGCCGATATTTATGGGCCCAGTATGCGCACAATGTTAGGTATTGAAGCTGGTCTTAAGCCAGAATTGGTTGATGGAAAGTTTGTGCAAGCGATTAAACGACACGGCTTAAAATCTATGTCGATCGCATACATGTCAGAAGAGAAAACTCCGATGATTTGGCGTGGGCCAATGGCGGTAAGGGCCTTGCAGCAACTGTTAGAAAATACTGTCTGGGGAGAGCTGGATTATCTTATTCTCGATATGCCACCGGGTACTGGCGATATTCATATTTCAATGGCACAAAAGGTGAGTGTTTCGGCCGCTCTAGTGGTGACAACCCCACAGGATATGGCAATAAGCGATGCCAAAAAAGGCATTGAAATGTTTGTTAAGGTCGGCGTGCCAATTTTAGGTTTAGTCGAGAATATGGCAAAACACATGTGTTCAAACTGTGGCTTTGAGGAAAGTATATTTGGTTCGGGCGGTGCGCAAAGTTTGGCCGAGCAATACCAACTTCGCGTTCTGGGGTCCATGGCTTTGTGTAAAAAAGTAAGGGAAGACACAGACGCAGGCGTGCCTACAGTTGTGCGGGATCCCGGCGGAAAATCCACGGCAGACTATATGACTTTGGCCAATAATGTGGGCTATGCACTGTGGGAGCAAAATAAAAACGCAGGCCCTGCATTACAAATAGAAATTGTTAACTCGTAATCGTGTGTTTTTGTAGGCATCCATCAATAGTACCCAAGCCAGTCAATATCACTGCAAGTAGCGCCAAAATAACTTTGCGTGGAAATCTACTGTCCAAAAAAAGAGATTCAAACTATGAAAATCCTAGTTCCTGTAAAGCGTGTGTTGGATTACAACGTGAAAGCAAGGCCCTTGGGCGATGGATCGAACGTTGATTTAACCAATGCCAAAATGACTTTAAATCCCTTTTGTGAAATTGCGATTGAGGAGGCCGTCAGAATTAAGGAATTGTTAAATGCTGAAAGCGAGCCGTGTGATGTGCTGGTTGTTTCCATTGGTGTGAAAAAATGTCAAGACCAGATTCGCGCAGCCTTGGCGATGGGAGCCGATCGTGGTTTATTAATTGAAACGGAATTGCAGCTAGAACCGCTTTCCACGGCCAAATGTTTAAAGTCTGTCATTGACCGCGAAGCGCCCGACCTCATTATATTGGGTAAACAATCCATCGATAGTGAAAACAATCAAACCGGTCAGATGTTAGCGGCTATTTGCGATTTCCCGCAAGCTACGTTTTGCTCACATATTAATATTGGCGCCGAGAGCGTCGAAGTAACACGCGAGATTGATGGCGGCATGGAAAAACTAGAATTAACTCTGCCTGCAGTGGTCACAGCGGATTTGCGCCTGAACGAACCACGCTATGCCACATTGCCAAACATCATGAAAGCTAAGAAAAAACCCCTGACGGTGATGCCGTTAAGTGATGTCGATGTAAATATGCGTCAGCGTGTTCATTTGTTAGGTGTATCACTGCCGCCGGAACGCAGTGGTGGAATTATGGTAGGCAGTGTAACTGAGCTGCTCGATAAACTTAAAAATGAAGCGAAGGTGATTGCATGAAAATTTTACTGCTGGCTCAACACGACAACAGCACGCTTCACCCCGCGACCCTAAATGTGATCGCAGCCGCCTCAAAATTAGGGGACCATGTGGTGGCGTTGGTCGCTGGGTGCGAATGTTCGGCTGTGGCTCAGCAGGTGTGTGCCTTACCGGGTGTAAGGCGCGTGCTGTTGGCAGATAACGAATGTTACCGACACATGCTTGCTGAAAACGTAGCAGGGCTTATCGCTGATATAGCGGCTTCCTACTCTCATGTTCTCGGTCCTGCCAACACTTTTGGTAAGAATATATTGCCCCGTGTTGGCGCTTTACTGGATGTGCAGGCAATAACAGATGTGCTGGCAATTGAATCCAGTGATACCTTTAGACGACCTATCTATGCCGGTAACCTGATAGCGCGTGTGCGTTCAGAAGATAAAATCATTGTGATGACCGTTCGTACAACCGCTTTTGATTCATGTATCGATAGGGGCACTACAGAAAGAGCGTGTGACATAGAAGAGGTCTCATTTATCGCAAGGCAAAATTATTCGAAGCTGTTAAATCGCGACCTGGTTGAAACTAACCGCCCCGAACTCGACGCCGCTCGGGTTGTTGTTTCGGGGGGGCGCGCACTTGGAAGTGAAGAAAATTTTGATATCTTATATTCCCTAGCCGATAAACTTAACGGCGCTGTAGGTGCTTCGCGTGCAGCGGTTGATGCCGGTTATGTCTCGAATGAACTACAGGTAGGGCAAACAGGTAGAATTGTTGCGCCAGAGCTCTATTTCGCCATTGGCCTATCCGGTGCAATTCAGCACATTGCCGGAATGAAGGATTCAAAAGTAATCGTTGCGATAAATAAAGATCCTGATGCGCCTATTTTCGATATTGCGGATTATGGGCTGGTAGCTGATTTATTTGACGCGGTACCCGAGTTGGATGCGCTAGTGTGTTAAATGTTAGCGAAATTTTTGTCTCTTAATCTCTAAATTTTGTTACTAGGCAGCGAACAAAAATCGCGATTGTTCCGTAGCATTTTCAGTGGTAACTTGCCATCACTAACCCTTGCTCATTTTAGTTTTTAGAAGGTCGATGGTGTGATCGATGCGGTGTTCACCACCCAGTGCACGTTTAACCGTAAGTGAACCTTGTAAGGTATCAAGAATGAACTTGCACGGGCTTTCACTAAAGTGAAATTCGCCATTGTTACATCCGCGAATTAATAGACCTTCGAGCCACAGTAAGACTGTCTTTAAAAAAGCGAGTGACCTCAGATTGCACACTAGTGGGTAGAGCCCTATATTCTCCGGCCAAAGCGCCACATAAACACACTTCACCTTCAGAAGCTGCGAATGAGATATAAGGTGTACAGAAAGCATCAAAGGCATCCATCGTTGACGAATTCGGCCCATTGCACACCTTAGTTAACAGTGTGGAATACGTATCTCTATAGTGATTGACGACGGCTACCACCAAAGCGGCTTTGTTGGGGAAGTGATGAACTATGCTGGGCTTTTTAATGCCCACTAGTTCGGCGATATCGTTAAAACTTATCGCATTGTATCCAAGTGTTTGAATTAGCTCTTGTGTGGTTTCAATGATCCGGTGTGCTGTGCTGTTGGTGTTTAGTGTTACCACTTTAGATTCTCGAGACAAAAGACGTTTTTCGATATACGCATTACATGGGCCTGTTAATGGTTTTGGGAATGCTTAGTTTATTAAGTTGGTTGCAGCAACCTTTTTATTGTTGACCTTCACGCTATCTCAAGCCTTTGTTCTATTTGTGACGTTTGCCGTTGATGATCTGGCAGGATAGGCGCCTTTTTTATTTTCCCTCGATATGCTTGCAATCTATACTGTGTAATGCACAGTATAGATTGCAATGTATAAATATATGGCAGAAGAGCCGTTAGGCAAGTTACGTCACGAATTACGGCGCGGGGTGCTGGTGCTGGTGTTGGCTGTATTGGGTTCCCTGTGGCGGGCTCACTACGGCTACTCGTTGCGCAAGCAGTTGCAATAAGCTGGAGTAGACATAGACGAGGGCACGCTCTACCCCTTGGTGCGTCGTTTGGCCGATCAGGGTTTGCTGGACAGTCACCGGGAGCGGGCGGAGGGACGAGAGCGTCGCTATTACCCGTTGTCGGAATTGGGGGGGCGCCTGTTGGGGGATTTAACTCGCGAATGGCGCGAACTAAATAGGAATTTGAGTCAGGTTTTGGCGCTTGAAAATGATATTACTTGATCGTTATTTGAGTGCCTTCGCACAGCATTTGCCTGCCGATCGCAGTGAAGAAATTGTGCGCGAACTGCGTGCAAATATTATGGATAAGTTGGACGCTTTGGCTGAAGAGCTCGGTCGTGAGATTAATGATAATGACGTGTCTGGTTTGTTGCGCGAGCTGGGGCATCCACAGCAAGTAGCGGACGGATATGTTCCGCCGCAACATTTAGTAGCACCTGAGCCATTCGCTTTTTATAAGCAGGTGCTGAGCTACGGTGCATTAACCATGTTTACGATCGAGTTACTCAAAGCTATGAGCGCATTTTTTAGTTCTGGGTACTTCTCTGTGAGTGGCTTTGCCTATGGTTTGGCTGCCGGTTTTGATGTACATGGACTGCTCATATTTGCCTTTGTTACGGGGATGTTTTATATATTAAGTAATCTGCCGCGAGGTAAACCAGTGTATCGCCCCTACCAGTCTTGGCGCCCTGAACAATTTCCGCCCGTAACCCAGCCATGGCAAAAGATTCGCCTGGGCCAGCAAAGTGGAGGGTTCTCTATGAGTTTATTCTTTATGCTCATACCTCATTACCCCTTGATAATGCCCGACGCGGCTAAGTGTGAGTTTTGCGGAGCTCATTGAACATTGGATGCCTTGGTTGGCTGCAATGGTAGGTTTGTCGATGATATTTAATGTGTGGAATTTATGTTTTAATTGTTGGACCAAAATAAAACTTGTTATCACCGCGCTTCCAAACCTAGTGTCGGCAATTATTTTATTCGGCATAAGTCAGCAATAGTGTCCGGCGTACCAGGTCGCGATGACATCTTTTACTCTATTGAAGCGGTGAATCATATTCTTGCCAGTGGGCTTCTCATTATTGGGCTTTGGCTAATCTATGAGTGCGGGCGCAATATCTATCAGATATGGCTTTTGAATAGATCGCCATCTGCTAATTCACTTTGAGGGTGTGATGCATTGTAGAAAATTGAGAATATTACATACCCCCCTCAGCTTTCAACGTCATTGAAACTGAGGGGTGACAACACCAAGGGCGCGTATGACTGTGGCTTTTTTCAGTGTTGTACTTTTATTTTGTTAGTATCGTAAAGTATGAAATTTAACGAGTACACGTGCAGAAGTATTAATGCAAAGGCTTAGTGTCGAGTAAGTTTATCCAAATACCCCATCGCAAAAGCCGACACAACAAAGGTCATATGAATAATTACGTACCACATCAATTGGGGTTCGGTATATTGCGTTGCGCCCATAAATATTTTGAGTAGGTGAATGGACGATATAGCCACAATGCTGGCGGCTATTTTGGCTTTGAGTGAAGACGAATCCATTGTGCCCAGCCAGCTGAGCTTTTCTTCGTCGTCGCTGATGTCCAGTTCCGATACAAAGTTTTCATAGCCGCTTATCATTACCATCACTAGTAAGCCACCCACCATCGCCAAATCAATTAAACTGAGTATGAGTAACACCATATCGGTTTCAAGAATGGTGGGGATTTCTACAAACAAGTGAAAAAGTTCGCGAAAGAACATAATACATAGTGCAAACACGGCAAGGCTTAAGCCCAAATAGATTGGCGCTAATAGCCAGCGAGAACGATACATTATTGTTTCAATAAACTTTTCCACAGTTACCTCTTAATTGGTTATGGTTATGGTTGATGGTGCATTTAAATTTTTCTGTATATATTTTGGTTTTATTCGCGTGGCGATAGTGACACACCCAATGCGGCTAGAACAGTTTGACTTGGAAAACCATCGGCAATCAAGCCATTTTTAGCTTGGAACTTGCGTATTGCCAAGCGCGTCTGCGGTCCCAAAATACCGTCGGGAGTTTCATCGCTGAAGCCATCTTCGACGAGCCGCTGCTGTAATTGAATTACGTCGTCCCGATGTAAGTGAGGGGCGTCTTCTGGTGGCGGGGTAAGTATTTTGCCCATACCGGCAATGCGGTTCGCCATATACCCTATGGCGATGGCATAGAACTCGGATTTGTTCCAACCCATAATAACGTCAAAATTGTGGTACACCAGAAACGCGGGCCCCTTGTGCCCGGCGGGTATCAGCAGTGCGGCTTCCATATCGGCCTGCGGCAGTGCCGAGCCATCGGCATTGCGCACGCCAAGCTTGCGCCAAGCGCCTAATGTTCGGCGATTATTTAGCCCGGCTTCGAGGTAGGCAAAATCTTTCGGAAGGGACACTTCCCGCCCCCACCGCTCTCCTTTGTTCCAGTCCAGTGCCGCTAACAAGTTGGCGGCCGAGGCCATGGCGTCGGGCAGGCTACCCCAGAGGTCGCGTTTGCCGTCGCCGTCGTAGTCCACGGCGTAGCGCAGGTAGGTCGACGGCATAAATTGCACATGCCCCATCGCGCCGGCCCAGGAGCCTTTTAAAAGATCTGAGGTTACGGAGCCCTCGTCAATCAAAGTAAGCGCAGCCATCAGCTCGCCGGTAAAATAGGTGCTGCGACGCTCATCACACCCCAGTGTCGCCAGCGAGTTCAGTGTGGACATGCGGCCCAAGTAGCCGCCAAAATTGGTTTCCAGGCCCCAGAAGGCAAGCAGATAAGGTGGCGATATGCCATAGCGATCGGCGACTTTGTTGAGCAGCACGCTGTGCTCACGCAGTAGCTTGCGCCCCTTTTCCACGCGCGCCAAGGTAACGCGCTTGTTGAGATAGTCTGCAAAGGTTGAGGTGAATTCCGGTTGTTGCCTATCCAGTTCCAGCACTCGTGGTGAGATGCTCACTTTTGCCAGATCGGTATTAATCACTCCCTCGGAAATTTGCCGTTTGCTCGCCTCAGCTTTAAAACGTTCAATGCATTGGGCAAATATTTCGGGGCTTATCTGCGTCTCTGCTTGGGCTTTAGGCTGTACTTCCAGTTTGGACATGCTGGTGCTCACTGCCTCGGCACTTGCCATTGGCGCAGAGAAAAGTGCTAATGCAAGGTAAGTGATGGAAAGTCTTAGTTGATTATTAATAAGCATATGTTGCCCTATAACATTAATACTCGCATTGAGTACACCACATAATCAGAGTCGACAGGCGGCGTTAAGAATAAGTAAGGAGGTCTCGCCCCAAAAAAAACATATTTTATTTAGGGCGGCTACAAAAATATTGAAGGCTATTTGGGTAATGTGGCCTCCACCCATGAGGCGTCTTGGCAATTAGCATACCACTCGGCCAAGGCTGCATTCCAATCTCGCCAGCCATAGTGAGCCATGCGAAAATCTAAATATCCTAACGCGGCAATAGTAGCCACTGTTCCCATGTTGGGTTGGGCGACATTGCCGAGTTTATCCATGGGCAAGGTTCCCACCCCGGTTTTGATGGCGCTGTGCCAACGCGACATCCAATAGTCCGACTGTTCTGTTTCGCGACGTGTTTCGAACAAGGTGGAAACGGCGGCATCGAGTATACCGTCGGCTTGGCTATGAATTTGTTGAATGGGGTAATAGTGTGGGGTATTTTTGTGCAAGAGCGTAAGGCCACCGTTAGCGACGGACGTGTCGTCTAGGTATTCACACATCAGGGGGCTGTCGAACAGCGTCAGGTCGCCATCAACCAGCGCCGGAACTTTACCCAGCGGATTGGTGTTTTTGTAGGCATCGTCGAAGGGGTTGGTAAGTACTAACTCCGTTTCGTTTATAAGGCCGTTTAGATGCAACACCATGGAGCATTTACGGGCAAAGGGTGAGGTTGTGTTGTAAAAAAGTTCCATGGTATTTTATCTTGGCCTCTTGGTTGTTCTAATTTTTAAGGTCTATGCGCTTTAAAGTGCTTTACGTTTAAAGGTGTTCTAAGTTTAACGGTGTTCTAACTTTAAAGAGTCCCTATACATTGTAAGTTGAAGACGATGTGTCGCCGCCACGGCCGGTCCAGTTGGTGTGAAAAAACTCACCTCTTGGGCGATCGATGCGCTCGTAGGTATGGGCGCCGAAGTAGTCGCGTTGCGCTTGCAGCAGGTTGGCGGGCAAACGCTCGGAGCGATAGCCATCGAAATAGCTGAGCGCGGATGTGAGTGTAGGTGCCGGAATGCCTTGGGTAACGGCAGTGGCGATAACTCGTCGCCAGCCAGCCTGAGCGCCTTGTACTTTATCGCTGAAATAGGGCGTAAGCAGTAGATTGGAGAGCTGGCTGTCGACGTCGAAGGCCTCTTTAATTTTACTGAGAAAGGCCGAGCGAATAATGCAGCCACCGCGCCACATTAAGGCGATGCCACCGTAGTTGAGGTCCCAACCATATTCCTTGGCGGCTTCGCGCATAAGTACGTAACCTTGGGCGTAAGATACTATTTTGGACGCCAGTAAGGCTTGCCGCAGGTCTTCTATAAACACTTTTTTGTCGCCTTGAAATACGGTGCTGGGGCCGCTGAGAATTTTGGACGCCTCTACCCGCTCCTGTTTTTGTGCAGATAAGCAGCGTGCAAACACGGCTTCGCCGATAAGTGTTAATGGAATGCCCAATTCCAAAGCGGAAACGGCTGTCCATTTACCTGTGCCCTTTTGGCCGGCGGTATCGAGAATTTTTTCCACTAGGGCTTCGCCGTTTTCTTCGTAGGCTAAAATGTCGCGGGTAATTTCTATCAGGTAGCTGTCTAGTTCGCCCTCGTTCCACTCGGCAAACACTGCGTGCATTTCACGGGCTGTCATACCTAGAAGGTTTTTCATTATATGGTAGGCTTCGCAAATCAATTGCATGTCGCCGTATTCGATGCCGTTGTGTACCATTTTTACGAAATGACCGGCGCCGTTTTCCCCCACCCACTCACAGCAGGGTGAGCCGTCTTCAACTGTTGCCGCGATACCTTGAAAGATAGGTTTTACTTTCTCCCAAGCCGCGTTGGAGCCGCCGGGCATAATCGAAGGGCCAATAAGAGCGCCTTCTTCGCCGCCAGAAACACCGGTGCCAATGAACAGCAGGCCCTTGCTTTCCAGGTAGGTCGTGCGGCGGTTGGTGTCGGGGAAGTGGGTATTGCCGCCGTCGATAATAATGTCCCCCGCGTCCAAATGGGGAAGCAGTTGTTCTATGAAATCGTCAACCGCTTGCCCGGCCTTTACCATCAGCATAACCTTGCGGGGGCGTTCGAGCGAAGCCACTAGCTCTTCTACTGAATGGGCGCCGCGAATGTTTTTGCCAGCAGCGCGGCCAGCGATAAAGGCGTCTACTTTGTCGACAGAACGGTTATAGGCTGTTACGGTAAAGCCTTTGCTTTCCATATTGAGAATAAGGTTTTCGCCCATTACGGCTAAGCCAACCAGGCCTATATCGGAGAGTGTTTTCATAGTTCTAAAATCTTATCGTTATGTGTGTGAAAATTGCTTGTTTGAAAAATACGTGTGTGGGTGTAAAGGTGAGCTTTATTTGCCGATGCTTTTGTAAAATGGGAACTCGTTAAATACCCGCCTTGATCAAGATGGGTAAAGTTATCGCTACGGGGCGCAAACATACCATTTTTGGTGTGCTGAGGGAATTATCAAAGTGTGCTAACTTTGTGGCAATTTAGTCGCAGATTGCGTCAGCTGAAGTGTCGATACTCTTAAGCTCCAGTATTAAGCTTTAGCCTCAGGCATAGAGCAAGATAGGCCAATAAATTAATCTAGGTAATGTGAATGACTTTAGTGCGGTGTGTAATTTTTGTGTTGTGGGGAGCAATGGCGGTGCGCAGTCATGCGCTTGTGGTGCTTCAGTATCATCACATATCGGATGTGGCACCCGTATCCACCAGCATTTCTCCCCTGTTGTTTGAGGCACATTTGAATTTTTTGGAGCAGCAAAAATTCCAGGTGGTAAGCATTGAGCAGTTAAAAATATGGCTTAATAACGGTAAACGTCTGCCAGATAAAACCGTAGTCATTACCTTCGACGATGGCTATCGCTCTATTTACACCGAAGCCTACCCGCGTTTATTGAAACGCAAATGGCCCTTTACTATATTTGTGAATAGTCTGCCGCACGACGATAAAAATCCGCGTTACCTCAGCTGGGAGCAAATGCGCGAAATGGCGGCGCACGGTGCCACCATAGGCAATCATTCAGACAGCCATACGTATATGATTCGCCAGCGAGCGGATGAAACCTATATGCAGTTTGCGCAGCGGCGCCAGAGAGAAATTGAATTTGCTGAACAGCGTATAAAAAAGGAAATAGGCGTTAGCCATAAACTCTTCGCCTACCCCTTTGGCGAATACGATGTAAAGTTGAAAAAACTGTTAAAGCGCTTGGGCTTTCTCGCCTTTGGCCAGCAATCGGGTCCCGTCTCTTTAGCCAGTGAGCAACAGCTTCTGCCGCGTTTTGCGTTTGGTGGCGATTACGGTGATTTGGATGGTTTTGCCTCGAAGGTATACAGCTTGCCCTTTCCCGAAAGGCGTGTAAGCGTTACCGATAATAGTGGCAAGGTGTTAGACAACCCTGAGTTACCCTTAAATGAAACGCGTCCGGTATTGCGTATTGCCTCGCCTTTAATGCCTTATATTCAAGGCATGGCGTGTTACGCCTCGGGCCAGGGTGCCATAAAGGCAGAGATTAAAGGCAGCATGTTGGTGGCTCGCGCCATCGCTCCGCTTCCTGCGGGGCGCAGCCGTTACAATTGCACGGCGAGCGCCGGTGGCGGTCGCTTCTATTGGTACACACAAATGTTTATTCGCCGAACGGCCAACGGCCAGTATGTGGATGAATAAAGCACTTATTGCTTAGGTTGGTTAAGAATTCATTTATCGTTAGCTTCTTCCCGTTAACTTCTTCGCCGCGTGTTTGGCAAAATACGAGAGAATGCCATCGGCACCTGCGCGTTTTAAGCAGATTAACGATTCCATAATCACTGCATCCGTAAGTACACCGGCATTGATCGCCAGCATGTGCATGCTGTACTCACCACTTACTTGATAGGCGAAGGTGGGCACACCAAATTCCTGTTTCACTCGGCGTACGATATCCAAGTAGGGCATACCCGGTTTAACCATCACCATGTCGGCACCCTCTTGCAAGTCGAGGGCAATTTCATGCATAGCTTCGTCGCTGTTGGCGGGGTCCATCTGGTAGGTGTTTTTACTGCTCTTACCCAGGTTCTCGGCCGAGCCTACGGCGTCCCTAAATGGACCGTAATATGCAGAGGCGTATTTGGCGGAATAGGCCATGATTTGGGTGTTGATAAAACCGGCGTCGTCCAATTCCTCGCGAATGGCCCCTACCCTGCCGTCCATCATATCCGAGGGGGCAATCACATCGGCGCCTGCTTCTGCGCAAACTCTGGCCTGAAGCCGAAGCGCATCAACGGTTTCGTCATTCAGCACATAGCCATTTTCGTTAATAATGCCGTCTTGCCCGTGAGTGGTGTAGGGGTCGAGTGCGCCGTCACAAATAATGCCCAAGTCGGGAAAGCGCTCTTTTAAGGCGCGCACAGCGCGCGGTACCAAACCATTGGGGTTGTGTGCTTGCTCGCCATTGAGGGTTTTTAAGGAAATGTCGATGTTGGGGAAGAGGGCAATGGCGGGAATGCCCAAATTTACCAGCTCTTCGGCCTCTATCAATAAGCGATCCAGACTGAGGCGGAATTGCCCAGGCATTGACGCTATCTCTTCGTGCAAGTCCTTTCCATCCAAAACAAACATGGGGTAAATCAGGTCGCTTACCGTTAGTTCTGTCTCGCGCACTAAACGCCTCGAAAATTCAGAAAAGCGAGTGCGGCGTAAACGGGTGGCGGGGAACATGCGAGAGTTAGCAGACATAAACAATTCCTGGAGCTAAAGAGGTTAAGTTGTGTACTGAGGCGTTTTCTAATGGGAAAGTTGAGGGTGAATGCCTGGCACCGAGTAATGTTTTTATAAGCCGTAGCCTAATGGTTAATGTGGTGTTCTGGCAAGGGCCAAAGAAGCGGATGTTATGTGTTTTGCACGCGGCCAATTTTTTTAGTGGCGTTTAGAAGGACCACCGTACTAAGTGCATATAAAATTGCTTCAGGTGTATTCCATTATCCTAGAGCGAAACTTATAGCCAAAGCAAAATTGCCAAGAGCACAAGGCACCACACAGCGCGCAAGGCGCTATAATATTTGGCACGGTTTAATGGGTATGTTTGTGCCGCTTCTGTTAATGCCTCTATTTTCTGTGGGCGTTTAAAGTTAGTGGCAATTATCACACTAATTAAGCCTGCAATAAAAAAACCACTTACATTCCACCATAACCACGATACCTGTGGTACGAATATCCAAAGCAATGCATTGCTGCATATACCCAATAACAAACCGATGGAAACCGATAAGCCGGTGCTGCTGCGCACCAACAAACCTAAACTAAAAACCGCCAGAATAGGCCTGTTTGCGAGTGAGCCAATTTTATTAATGGCCTCCAATACGGTGGGAGCAATATCGTCGACGAAAAAAGCCATGGTCAAGGTTAGTGTGCCCCACACAATCGTTATTAAACGCGAGCTTGCCAATTCGTGGCATCGGAGCCAGCCTTTGTTAAAAGACGGCCGTACAAACTCTTCCATGGTAGTGGCGCTAAGTGAATTTAATACCGAGTTGAGTGAAGACATTGCCGAAGCAAATAATGCGACCAAAGCTAGGCCAATAACACCGCTGGGCAATTGGGTGAGAATATAGAGTGGCACCACTAAATTTTAGTTTGGACCGTTATTTGACCGCGGAAGCATGTGAATAAAAGTAGGCGTTGTACTGGCCTATACTGCGATGCCAATTCCGACCAAACAATACAGCGCCACCAGAGGAAAACGCAGTAAGCCGTTAATAAATAGCGCCTTGTTAGGTACGTGCATGTTTTTTGCGCATAACTCTATCTGTGCCTGACTTTGGTCGCAGCCGTAGTAAGATAAATACAAAAAGAAACCGCCGAATAACATGGGCCAAAAGGCAAACGTTTCGCCATTCCCCAAACCGTGATGACTAAAATCGCTGGCGGCTTTGCGTTCGGGATCAACCGCATTGAGCATGGACATAAACCACAGGGAGTGATCAATAAGCAAAAAAAGAATAAAGCCCAGCACCGCGACAACCAAAAGGCAAATATAATCAAAAAACGAGATAGGCTGCGATAATTGCCCAATCTAGGGCGGCAATAGAGTGGTGCATGGTGTAAGTCATTGCTGCATTATTTACCTGTTATTCGGGTGATTGGGAGGAAAGCCAAGTGACATATGATATAAGGTTAAAGTAGGCAGGAATGATGCCATCCCGCTGACTTCACACGATGGTGACCTTTTTTCCACGTTGTCGCTTTATAACTCTATAATCCTACATTAATCAGTTGAAACGTAGCGAGGGCGTCTAAGGTGCTTAAAATAGGGCTAAATTTTGCTTTTTTGAGAGAATCGCATAGCCGCCGTATGCGTGAGTCTCAAAAAAATGAAAAACGCTTTATTTTCAGTACCTTAGGCGGTCGCAGTAAATTCAACTGATTTATTTAGGATAATGCTGGGCAATAAATACAAGGGGTTATACATGCGTCGTGAATTGGCATTTGATTTTTCTCGTGTTACCGAGGCCGCTGCTTTGGCAGGGTACACCTGGCTTGGCAGGGGGGATAAAAATACCGCCGACGGTGCCGCAGTTGCGGCCATGCGCATCATGCTTAACAAAATGGATATTTGTGGCGAAATTGTTATAGGTGAAGGGGAGATTGACGATGCACCAATGCTTTTCACGGGAGAAAAAGTGGGCCGCCGGCAAAACGGCGACGCGGTTGATATTGCGGTAGACCCCATAGAGGGAACGCGTATGACCGCAATGGGTCAAGGCAATGCGGTGGCGGTATTGGCCGCAGGGGAAAAAGGCTGCTTCTTAAGTGCCCCCGATATGTATATGGAAAAGCTGGTCACCGGCCCAATGGCGCGCGGCAGTATCGATTTGAGTAAAGACCTGGAAGGCAATGTGCGTGCCGTTGGAAAAAAACTGGGCAAGGCACTGAGTGACATTACCGTGGTAACGCTAGACAAGCCACGCCATCTAAAGGTGATTTCACAATTACATCAAATGGGCTGTAGAGTTTTTGCCCTACCCGACGGCGATGTGGCCGCCTCGATTTTAACCTGCATGCCTCACAGTGAGGTAGACCTAATGTATTGCATTGGCGGCGCTCCTGAAGGGGTTGTTTCTGCGGCGGCCGTCCGCGCCCTAGGCGGTGACATGCAGGGGCGCTTGTTATTGCGCAATGCTGCCAAGGGCGATAGCGACGAAAACCTCAAACATGCCGAGGTAGAGCGTCAGCGCTGTCAAGCCATGGGGGTGACGCCGGGGCTGGTTATGACTCTGAGCGATATGGCAAAAAGTGATAATGTCGTATTTTCGGCCACCGGAATTACCGGTGGAGATTTATTGGCGGGTATTCGGCAAGACGGATGCTGGGCAAGCACTGAAACCATACTGATTCGCGGTCGTTCCCGCACCGTACGCAAAATCCAATCTGACCATGATTTGTCGCGCAAAGACCCGGCTATTAGGGCCTTGATGCGTTCTTGACTTGCTGTTGGGGTCTATGATGCCCTGGTGTTCAGTGTTTTTGTGTGAATAGCTCCCCCCTCCCCTGTGATTTTTATCACATCCCTAAAGGTGTTGTGGCCGATAAGATGGGCACATACAAAATCTACTCGTCCGACGAAATTGGGACCAATACTATCCGGATAGACTGAAGCAAAAAAAGTTCTATCTCGCGGGCTTGACTAGGGGAGCTCTAATGTCCAACGGAAATAAACAGATGCACAACCTTTCTTTTGTCGAAATAGTTCTTATAGCTGTGGTTACAGTCGAGCTTGTGATTGCGATGGGGGTTATATGGAATGGTTTTAATTCTGTTTTTTGAGCGCAGGGGTGTAGTTTTTTATCGTCGTTTTGATAGATGAAGTTGTTTTATTGTGGACAGACTAAGACCTACTAAAGCCGTTAGAAATTGCAATAAAACTTTGAAATATGATTTGAATAAGCCCAACTGATTTACACGGTAATAGTTGAATTAAGGAGTATCGTCATGCAACATCAGAATGAACATGTTGAACCCGCATATAAATTCGGTTTTATTTTAATTGCCATTTTTGTTTTCGAAGTGCTAATTGCTAACTACGTCATTTAAAAGCATTTTTTGAACGCAGCACAGTGAAATGGATGGTGGCGGAAAACCCGTCAGATTAAAAGGGTCACTCTGTCTGCAGCGGGCATTGTGGGTGCAATAAGCTTTTAGCTTGCCGCTGTAATTATCTTTGTGTAACACATGGCTGCGCTACTCTTACTGAGGACAGGGGAGACAGGGGAGGCAGGGGTCAAATTAATTGGACACCCACACTAGCAACCAATAAATACAGCTGGCCAACAGCAACAATTAGGCCACTTTTTCATCAAGAAAAGTAGGTGCTATTGAATTGTCGAGACTGTTAATACTTCGATAAGCCGTAAATTCTGATATTTAAACATAGAGAATCAGCCCGCTAAGATTAGTCGGACATGGAGCCACATAAATTTAGTGGCTAGATATTAAATTTGACATATAACTGCGTGGGTCACTCGCTTTCTCTGCAACACTTCACATGCATGTTTTACAGAACAAGCTGTACCAACAAGTGTCTTAAACTGACTTTCGAATTTGGTCGCCAAAAACAGCCAATGCCTGACCTCAATATTGAGACGATCAAGTATTGGTGGCGTTTTGTCGGAAATTTCACCGCGCTTATCTTCACGAATAATTCGACCTGTCCAGTCAACTAATTCAAGATAATCTTTTAAGTGAAAAGGAAGTCCTACCGGCATAGATTCTCTTGGATTGCCCACGAAAGGAAACAGATTGTCTGGTTGGCAGCCAGGATACTCGGCCATGCTGAACAGCCACGCATCCGGTATCTTTCATAGTTTAGATGCGGCGAATAAGGGAAAGCAAAAAGACCCTGGTATTACAGGGTGTGCGCATGCGGATGAAACGCTATTGCCGCTGATGCGACGCACGGGTGGGTTTTTGGATCAGGAGGTGGTGGATGTGCTTGGGCTTGACTAACTTGGCGTGTTGTTTTTAGGTGTTGTGGATGAGTGCTTGGCAGGGAATGTTTATTTACAAAGTTAATCCCCCTACATCCCAACCCCCCTCAACCAGGTAAGACTAAACATCCAACACTACCCGTTGTTTTGTACGCCAGAATATCCGAACTATATCCATATATCTTTATCTGGAAATTTTATTTTCAATTAAATCAATAGGTTAGTTTATGGCGTAATGTACATATGGTACTCGTGTACCTATTTGAACCTTGCCAGCAAGATAGACAAAAGGCGTCTGATGTCCTGTTATTTGAAGG
>JBLHGN010000014.1:0-27196 GCA_047616325.1 Lentisphaeria bacterium | reverse complement strand
TTTCGTTTCGTTATGTGTAGTGTAGTGTAGTGTATTGGAGTTTCCCTTTTTAAGCCCGCCATTTGGCGGGTTTTTTTATGCTTAATAAAGCATGGCGACTACTGTCGGCTAAGAACGAGGCATAAGTGCTAATGTTCGGCGTAAACCCCCTTTCTCCAGTTTCAATGCGCGTGAGCTTTGGCGTCAAAAACTACCTTGATGGAATCTCCCGCTTTGCTAAGCTCAAAATCTATTAATAATCTGTGCAGCGGCTAAATAATGTTGTCTGTAGGTTTGCGTCTAATGCAATATAGGTGCGATTATTCCCACATGTTCGCACGCCATTGTGGTTTCACTTATTTATAATGCGTGCGCTTTAGACACGCTATGTCGTTCCATAACCAGGATCACTTCTAATGTTCAACACCATAGAAAGCCTTTCTCCCGACCCCCTACTAGGCATTATCGAGAAGTTTAATAAAGACCCTCGTCCGCAAAAAATTGACCTAGGTGTTGGCGTTTACAGAAATGCCCTCAATCAAACTCCTGTACTAAATAGTGTGAAACGGGCAGAACAATTTTTACTCGACCATCAGCAATCAAAATCCTATTTGGGGGCGGCTGGCGATACCCAGTTTGCCCGTGAGCTGCTGTCTCTTGCCCTCGGCGAAACTCATCCCTGCCTGCAAGATAGGCGCATAGCCGCCCTGCAAACTCCAGGGGGCTGCGGTGCTCTTAGAGTTGCAGCAGAGTTAATTGTGCGCGCAAAGCCTCAAGCTAAAATGTGGGTGAGCGACCCCACTTGGGCCAATCACATTCCTCTGTTGGGCGGGGCCGGTATCAAAATCGAGGTCTACCCCTACTATGATTACGAGGCTAAGTGCATTCGCTTTGATGCGTTAATGGAAACCTTAAAACGTGCTGACTCAGGCGACCTGGTACTTTTGCACGCCTGTTGTCACAACCCCTGCGGCGCCGATTTAAGCCCGGAGCAGTGGCAGCAAGTGGTTAACTTGATAGCCAAAAGAGCGCTTGTGCCCTTTGTGGATATGGCCTATCAGGGCTTTGGCCAGGGGCTAGACGACGATGCCTACGGACTTCGACTGGTGGCCAAAAAGCTTCCCGAAGCCGCTTTTGCGATTTCTTGTTCAAAAAACTTTGGTTTGTATCGCGACCGGGTCGGTCTGGTTGGCTTTATCACCGAATCGGCTAAAGCCAGCCAGGCTGTATTTAGCCATTTGGCGCAAATTGTGCGGGGCATATACTCAATGCCTCCGGATCATGGTGCTGCTGTTGTGGGCCGCATTCTTTCAGACTCGGCACTTCGCAAGGAGTGGATAGTTGAGTTAAGCGAGATGCGCCAGCGCATTCAGGCTATGCGTATCGGTTTGGTGGCCGGAATGAGCGAAAAAGGCTTCGCTGAGCGCTTTGCTTTTGTTCAACACGAGCGTGGCATGTTTTCATTTTTGGGGGTTGAGCCACAGCAAGTTAGCCACTTGGCCGAACATAGCGGCATATATATGGCCGATTCTAGCCGGATTAATATCGCCGGGCTCAATGAAAATAATTTGCCGTATTTCTGTGATGCATTGGCTAATTTGATACGCTGATAAATAGTAGAGAAAAAGCTGTTAAAACACCTAAAAGTTCATCTTTATGAAGTATTGATTGCAGCGAACGCTAGAAGTGCTTGGTATGGCTAGCCTAGTTGCTAAAAACTCATGCTAAGCCAGCTCCTAAGCTAGAAAGATCTCCTATACTTCGTAAACTACCATACTGTTTATAGCGTATATTTTGCAATATTTGATAGAAGTGAGCGTGATTTGACATCTTCTAATATCCAAAAACTCCATGTCGCCGATCTTCGTGTTGGCATGTATGTGTGTGAGTTAGACCGGGAATGGCTAGAAACGCCTTTTCTGATGCAGGGCTTTCTCTTGGACGAGGAGGCGGATATTGGGGTTGTGGCGCAATATTGTGAGCACGTCTATATAGATCACCACCTTAAAGCAAAGCCTCGGATTTCAGCTGGTGGCAAGCCCAATGTAACGTTTGCACCTATCAATCAACTCATATATGAAGCACCAGTAGAGGAGGAGCATCAGAAGGTTAATAAAACCTTTAGCCGCGCGCGCTCACAAACGCGTGATTTACTCGACGATACCAGACTCGGCGGAGCCATTAATTCCGAGGCGGTAAAATCTACTGTTAACGATTGTGTGCAATCGGTACTTCGCAACCCCGACGCGCTGATGTGGATGGCAAAAATTCGCGAGGAAAATGAATACACCGCAGAGCACAGTCTTAATGTGTGTATTCTTGCTGTGGCTTTTGGCCGTCACATGGGCATGAACGAAGAGCAACTACAGCTTTTGGGACTCTGCGGTCTGCTGCACGATATAGGCAAAATGCGAGTTCCCAACGAACTCCTCGAAAAGCCTGGCCGACTTACCGATAAAGAAATGAAAATGATGAAGGCGCATACGGTGCACGGGCGCAATTTATTGTTGTCTACAACCAATATATACGCCGGCGCTATTGATGTGGCCTATAGCCATCACGAACGAATTGATGGTACAGGGTATCCTCGCAAACTACCGGGCGCCGGGATATCCAAATTTTCTCGCATCATCTCTATCGTTGATGCCTACGATGCCATGACCGCCGATCGCTGTTATTCGCCGGCAAAATCCACTACCGAAGCGCTAAAAATAATCTACAGCCAGAGGGGAAAGCAATTTGACGAAGAGCTGGCGATTCAGTTTATTAAAACGATCGGTTTGTTCCCGGTAGGCAGCATTGTTGAGCTGTACAGCGGCGAGGTAGGTATTGTTATTGAAACCAATCAAAAGTGGCGACACCTACCGCGAGTAATTCTTCTTTTAGATGACAAGCACGAGCCGCGTGAAAAACAAATAATAATAGATTTATCCTACATAGAAAGCGGTGATTTACCGCGTACATATTTGGTAAAGCATGTGTGGCCCGACGGTAAATATGGGCTATATCTTAGAGACCAAAAACTCAAGGACTGCAACTTAAAAAGTGGTTCTTTACGCGGGTAGTCGATCTGGTGGAAAATAATCCAAATTTGGAAAGTAACCTTACTCCGCAAAAGACAGATGCAAAACTATCGGTCGGTGATCTTAAAGTAGGCATGTTTATTACCCACTTAGACCGCGATTGGCTGGAAACACCCTTTGTCATTCAAGGTTTTTATCTATACACGCAGAACGATATAGAGCTTGTACAAAAATATTGTCGCCATGTATACGTACTTGGTGCTGGTAAAAGCGTATTGGGTCCTCAAAAGCCAACGCTACCTCTGCATGAAATAATCGGCAGAAAACCGGTTACTTATGTCAATAAAACTACCATGCAAGATGAAATGCAACATGCGTATTCCATCTCTAGCAATGTAAAAGACCATATAGAGAAAGCTCTCAAGGATGTTCGCTTTGGCCAAGCATTGGATACTAAAGCTGCTCGGGTTTTTGTGGACGCCAGTGTTAAATCCGTCCTCAACCATACCGATGCCCTTTTGTGGCTTACCAAAATGCGTGCCGCCGATGAGTACACCACAGAACACTGCATGAATGTATGTTTTCTTGCCATAGCGTTTGGCCGAAGACTGGGTTTAAGTAAACAGCAGTTGGGAAACTTAGGCTTGTGCGGCTTGCTGCACGATGTAGGGAAAATGAGAATTCCCGATGAGATCTTAAATAAGCCAGGCCGTTTGACGACGGAAGAATTTGAGATTATGAAACAGCACTCTCAGTTCGGCCGAGACGTATTGTTGGCCAACAATACCACGTATGAAGGTGCCATCGAGGTGGCATTTAGTCATCACGAGCGGCCAGACGGCAAGGGATATCCGCGCGGATTGGCCGCTAAAGATATCAGCTTTTTTTCACGAATAATTTCAATTGTAGATGCCTATGATGCAATAACGGGGGATCGTGTATATGCAAAAGGGCGCCCATCGACGGAGGCGCTGCGCATTATCTATGAAAATCGGGGTACACAGTTCGACGAAAATCTAGCGCTTTTATTTATCGAAACCATCGGCATTTACCCCCCGGGAAGCCTTGTGGAGCTGATGGACGGGAAAGTAGCCGTCGTGACAGAAACAAACACACAATACCGACATCTACCCAATATTTTATTAGTGTTAGATGAGAACAAAAATAGATGCTCGGCGCGCCCTATTTCTCTAGAGTTGACTATTCGCAGCGAAATCAGCCGTAACTACCTGATAAAAACTACCCTGCCAGACGGCAGTTACGGTGTGTACTTGCGGGACCATTACGAGGGTGGTGCTATTTAGAACCGTTTTCTTCGCGAATAAAATCCCAAGCCGATTAATCCAAATAGTGGCAGTATATTCATTGCACCCCCACCACCGTCCGACCCAGCACTTTCTAGAGCAACAATTTCACGGGGAATTAAATCTTCGGCCGTGTTGCTGGCCCCATCGAGAACAACTATGTGTTCTATGATTACAAAATTGGTTTCGTCGAGCGTGTCTCCTGCTGTGTAATCTCGTAAAGGAAAGTCATCATAGTTCGAACTGGTAAAGGTGTTTAAAGCATTTATCGCATCGACAACCGACATGCCGTCACCAATCACCTGACCAAAAACGGTAAAGCCACCATCCTGGTAATCAAGGTTGGCACTATTGTCTACAACGTTGAAATACCACTGGCTAGTGGCACTGTCGGGATCGCCACCAATTTTGGCCATGGCTATGGTGCCACGCACATTGGAGTAAAGCGCTTCATTTGTAATGGCATCAAAACTCGGCACATTTAGCAAAGTAAAACTTTCATCCAAAGTGAATCCGCCACCCTGAATAACAAAGTCGCTGATGGAGCGATGAAAAATTGTACCTTCGTAGGCATCGGCATTTAGATAGGCGAGAAAGTTATCCGCTGTTTCAGGCGTGACTTCATCAAATAGGTTGACTTCAAAGTTTCCCATTACTGTTTGAAATTGAACGATGGTGGCGTTCGCTTGAATGCTATTTAACATTAGAAAACATGTGATAAAAAAGCGTTTTAGCATTGTTGATTTTTCCTAATTATTGAAGGTGCTGATTAATTAATGAAACGGAAAGTTATGAGGCGCAACTAATGGTGCGCAACTATACCGAACATGTTCCACTGGCGCTGTTAAAAATTGTAGTTTGGGGTTTTTGTTGCACTTGTTTTGTTAACTCAGAGATAGTCGATGGCGGTGATGCAATAATACTTTTCACCGTTGGGGGAATTAAAGCGAACTTCATCGTCGAGACGCTTGCCCATCAGTGATTTTGCCAGGGGCGAGTCCATACTAATTTTTTGTTCGCGTAGATTGAATTCATCCGGCCCAACAATGCGATAACGTACTTCGACGCCCTCTTCGTCTTCCAGTGTCACCCACGCACCGAAAAAGACTTTATTTTTATCTCTAGGTATCGCGATGATCACGTTAAGGTCGTCAAGTCGTTTTGAAAGAAAGCGCACACGGCTGTCAATTTCGCGCAAACGTTTTTTGCCGTAAATATAATCGCCGTTTTCCGAGCGGTCGCCATTTTTCGCCGCCTCGTGAACAACATCGGTTACCTGCGGCCGTTCCACCTTCCACAGCTGATGTAACTCTTTTTGCAATGCCTCGGCCCCCTCGGCCGTAATGTAGGGGGAGCCTTTTTCTCGCGGTGGTCGCCATCTTCCCATAACTAATTACTGTCTTTTAGGTTGTGAATAGTGAGAGTGTGATGAATGGGGTCGCCGATGTTGAACCCAAAAATAGCCGCATAGAAAAGCCATTCACTCTCGAGCATATGAGTAATGGTGTTGCCATCGCGAAAGCCATGGGCTTCGTCGGGGTAGGTGACGTAGGCCACCGGCAAACCCTTGGTTTTGGTGGCATCGACCATGGCCTGCGCTTGGTTAGGTGGTACGACCTTGTCCTGCAAGCCCTGAAATACCAACAGCGGGCAGTTAATGTTATCGACAAAATGAATAGGCGAACGCTGTTGGTACAGGGCTTTTTGCTCCGGGTAGGGCCCCACTAAGGTATCCATGTAGCGCGCTTCAAATTTGTGGGTGTCTTTGGCCAGCAGCTCTAAATCGCCGATGCCATATAGGCTTACGCCGGCGCTAAAGGTGTCTCTAAACGCGAGTGTGGCAAGCACGGTATAGCCGCCGGCACTGGAGCCTTTAATAACGCATCGACGTGCATCCACCAACTTTTTCCGCTCTAAATAGCCCACCACGGCGCATACGTCATCCACATCGTACTCGCCCCATTTGCCGTAAAGGCGCCGACGAAACTCTCTGCCGTAGCCGGTACTGCCGCGATAATTAACGTCGGCGACGGCAAAGCCACGGTTGGTCCAGTATTGAATTTTTAAGTTGAGGCTGCTTTCGCTCGCGCCGGTCGGTCCGCCGTGGCAAATCACTATTACGGGGGGGAGGCCCGTCTCGCCGCAAAAGTATTTATTGTGGGGTGGATAAAAAAGAACTCGTGCCGACTGGCCCTCGCTACTGGGGAATTTCATGGCTTGGGGGCGTGAAAACTCTTCGCTATCCACCACCTGTTTTTTGGGGTAAAGCGCATAGCGGTCGCTACCGTCGATTCTATCAAAGACATAGATATTCGCTGAAGCGCTTGCCGAAGCGCCAATATATACCGTGCGACCGCCAGCGCAGCGAACGCTTTCGATATAGCTGCAATCTGTTTGAATAGGGTAGATGTCGGAGTTCGTGCGCTTGTCGGTGTTTATTCTTACAAGGTGCCATTGGCCATCGCGAGTGTATGTGGCAACAATGGTGTTATCGTCCACAAAGCCGTAAGTGGACATGCCGAAAGTCCACTGGGGTGTGGCAAATTCAGCATCGAAGGAGTAAATGGCTCTCGATTGTGGCTTACCTTGCATAAGTTCGTGAGCACTAAGGCTGTAAATATTCCACCAGTTAGCGCAATCCGAAACGTAGAAGAGCTCCCCTTCGGCAGCCCATTGCGGCTGGAAGATGCTCTCTTCGCCGTTGCCAGCAACTTGGCGAATATGGCTTAAGCCAGCAGCGCTTATGTCAGCCAGCCACAGCTGGGTGTTGTCCCAAGGCATGGCGGGGTGGTTCCAGCTCAGCCAGCACAGTTGTGAGCCGTCGTTTGATAGTTGTGGGTTGGAATAAAAGTCTTGCCCCTGTGTCAGCGTGCACATGCGTTGCGCTGCATCTGAGCCGTCGAGCTCGGGGCTGTCGGCGAGAGATATGACCACGATGCTATTACGGGGCTCTTGGGCGTCTGCGCCTAGCGGCGAGTTGTGATCCTCGCACACGGCGATAAGCCGATTGGCGAAGGTATCTACTATAAGATCGGCAAAGCGAAAATTTCCCTTGGGGCTCAGGCGCTCGGGAACAAAGTCGGCTTGGCCGATTTCGGCGCGATAGATACACTGGTCGTCGGCCAGCACGAAATAGAGAGTATTTTCATTTACACAGTAGGCGCCGCCGCCGTATTCGTGCACTTTGGATTTTGCACTCAAGGGCCGCGGCAATATGCACTGGCTGCCGCTGTCGTCCTGCATCATAATGGCGACGCGACCTTTTTCGTCGGGTAGACTCTCGCACCAAAAAATGCGCTTTCCGCATAATTGCGTCTCGCTTATTTTGGGTGTTTTACCAGCGACCATATCGGCCGATATCGGCGATAGCCAGCTGCCGTAGGGGGCATGTTTTTTCATGGTAGGTGGTACTCGATGGCTTATTTGAGTGAAAGTAAATAAACGAAATGAATTGTGGAAATAGATGATAGATTCGGAAGCCATTCTACAAGAAATAATGCCCAACATGGTCGATGTCGGTACTGTATGGGTGGCTTTTAGCGGCGGGCTTGATTCCTCTGTGCTATTACACTTGGCCTCGCGTTGGCAGCAGTCGAGTGAATTTGCTGACAAAACTCTCGCGGCCTTGCACGTAAATCATCAGTTGTCCTCGCAGGCAACGCGCTGGCGCGAGCACTGCCACACCATCGCCGCAAACTATAAAATTCCTTTCGTGTGTGAAACGGTGACCGTGGCAAAAAGCCAGCGTGGAGTCGAGCATGAAGCCCGGGAGCAGCGCTATCGGGCTTTTGCAAAGCATATGGGTGATCGCGATGTGATGCTGTTTGCTCACCACGCCGAAGATCAAGCCGAAACAATGTTATTTCGCCTTTTGCGGGGCAGTGGTTTAACCGGGTTGTGCGGAATGGCGGCCAGTCGTCCCTTAGCGCGAGGAAAATTACTGCGCCCTCTGTTGCACCATTCAAAGCAACAGTTGTGCGCCTACGCAGCGCAGTACGGATTGGAATGGGTGGAAGACGAGAGCAATTTCAATACCGATTTCGATAGAAATTTTTTGCGCCAGCAGATATTTCCGCTGCTCCGTGATCGCTGGGCCAGTGCCGTGCAAAAAATGACGCAATCGGCACAGTGGTTGTCAGAAGCCGAGCATTTGTTAATGGAGCATGCCGAGCAAGACCTATGCCGTTGTCAGCATAGAAAAGAGCGTCTGGGCGAGAGTATTGCGCTGGAGACCTTTTTTGATTTTTCTGTCGCGCGACAGAAAAATATAATTAGGTTTTGGGTGAAGCGGCATAATTACACCCTTCCCAGTGCCGACCAGTTGGCGCAGCTGAGCTCCCTATTGAGCGCAAAAATTGACGGGCTTCCTACCCTCGCATGGGGGCAGTGTGAACTTCGCCGATATGCCAATAGGGTGTATTTAATTCCTCGCTTAGGGCCGGTGAATTCGGGGGAGGAGGTGGAGTGGAGTGGGGCTACAGTGGCTGCGCTGGCCGACGGGTCGCGGCTTGAATGCCTAAGTGCCGGAACGGGGCCTTTTCAAATAAGCTTTCGCTGCGGTGGAGAGCGTTGCAAGCCCTTGACGCGAGGACATTCGCAACGCTTAAAAAAATTATTGCAGGAATACGCCGTGGAGCCCTGGCTGAGGGATCGTGCGCCTCTTATCAGGGTTGCAGGCGCCATTGTAGCGGTGGCCGATATTTTTGCGTGCGATGCTCGGTTTGCAGGGGGCGGCGTTAGTGATGGCAATGGGCAATGTGCGCAGTCAAAGCCGAATTTCCGCTGGTATTACCCCTCATAACTGCCGCCGTGGAGACTCGGTGCTTGGTGATTGGTCAATCTTACATCTTCGTTTTAAAGAAACTCGGAAAGACCGTTTATGCGTTTTGCTGATTGAGCCGGCGGGTCTTTTCTGGTACTCTGACGCCCCATCTCGGAGAGGTTGGAAAGTTCGCGCTACGGCCTAAATTCTTCAACACTATCATTGATTTCAACGGCTCGACCGTTTCAATAGATGTTCCTAATTATTAACAACCCCAGTTGCCTTGTAAGCTGGGGTTTTCTCGTGCTAGGCACGCTTAAGGGCACAAATGACGCGTTATATTTTCGTAACTGGTGGTGTTGTTTCTTCATTGGGCAAAGGGATTGCGTCAGCATCCTTAGCCGCGATTCTCGAAGCACGCGGGATTAACGTTACCCTGCTAAAGCTAGACCCCTACATCAACGTAGATCCCGGCACCATGAGCCCCTTCCAGCACGGCGAGGTGTATGTCACCGAAGACGGCGCCGAAACCGATCTCGATCTCGGCCACTACGAGCGCTTTATTCGCACCAAAATGACCCGTCGCAATAACTTTACCGCGGGCCGCGTTTATGAAACGGTATTGCGCAAGGAGCGCCGCGGCGACTACTTGGGTGGTACCGTGCAGGTTATTCCCCATATTACCGACGAAATAAAGCGCCGTATTTTAAGCGGCGGTGCCGACGCCGATGTCGCCATTGTAGAGGTGGGTGGCACAGTGGGCGATATTGAATCCCAGCCATTTTTGGAAGCCATTCGTCAGCTAAAAGTTGAACTAGGCCCCCAGCGCTCGCTGCTAATGCATCTTACTTTGGTGCCTTATATCGCCACAGCGGGCGAGACGAAAACCAAACCTACTCAACACTCGGTAAAAGAATTGCGCTCAATTGGCTTGCAGCCAAGTATTTTGTTGTGCCGTTCGGATAAGGAAATTGATATCGATTCCCGCCGAAAAATATCGCTGTTTACCGACGTTGAAGAGCGCGCAGTTGTGCCTCTTCCCGATGCTAAAACCATTTACGCCATTCCTGAGCTGCTCAAGAGTTACAATCTAGATCAGATCGTGCTGGAAAAATTTGGCATGGAAGCCCCAGAAGCCGACTTACACGAGTGGCATACGGTGGTTGAAAACGAACTCAGTGCCGAGCACACAGTAACAATTGCCATGGTGGGCAAATATATGGAGCTTCTGGATGCCTATAAATCCTTAAACGAAGCGCTCAAGCACGCGGGTATTCACAACCGCACCAAAGTAAATATTCTCTATGTAAATGCAGAAACTTTGGAAGAGAAAGGCCTAGATATGCTCGCCGAAGCCGATGGTATTTTAGTGCCCGGTGGTTTTGGTGAACGCGGCTTGGAAGGCAAATTAATGGCGGTGAAGTATGCACGAGAAAATAATGTTCCCTATTTGGGAATATGTCTCGGTATGCAATCGGCCGTTATCGAATTTGCCCGCAACGTATTGGATTTGAACGATGCCAATAGCACCGAATTTGATCGCAAAACGCCCTTCCCCGTCATCGCCTTGATCACCGAGTGGGTGAGTAGTGACGGTGCTGTTGAAGTGCGCGACGAATCTACAGATTTGGGCGGTACAATGCGTCTTGGCGCCCAGGAGTGTCACTTAGAAAAAGACTCTAAAGTGGCAGAAATTTATGGCAAAACCGTTATTGTTGAGCGTCATCGTCACCGCTTTGAATTGAATAACACCTACCTTGAGAAATTGCGCGAGGCCGGTCTAAAGGTTGGCGGTTGGTCGGCGGACGATACACTGGTTGAGGTGGTGGAACTACCCAATCACCCTTGGTTTGTTGCCTGTCAGTTTCACCCTGAGTTTACCTCCACACCGCGAGATGGCCACCCACTATTCTCAAGCTACATTCAAGCGGCACTCGTGCAGCACAACAGTAAAGTAAACGCTTAGTTGTCGTCGACCTTTGGAAGTAAGTCCTATGCAGCAAAAAACAATTCGTGTTGGCTCTATCGATGTTGCCAACGATAAGTCGTTTACCCTGTTTGGCGGAATGAATGTGCTCGAGTCGCAAGATTTGGCCTTGCGCATTGCAGAACACTACGTAAAAGTGACCGAACGCTTAGGAATTCCCTACGTGTTTAAAGCCTCGTTCGATAAGGCTAATCGCTCATCTGTGCACGGTTATCGCGGGCCGGGAATGGATGAGGGTTTAAAAATATTCGCAGCGATTAAGCGGGAATTTAATATTCCCATCATTACCGACATTCACGAGATCTATCAGGCTCAGCCAGTGTCGGAAGTGTGCGATGTAATTCAGCTGCCGGCTTTTTTGGCCCGGCAAACGGACCTGGTGAGCGCCATGGCCAAAACGGGTGCCGTCATCAATGTTAAAAAGCCGCAGTTTTTAAGCCCCGGGCAAATGAAAAACATTGTTGAAAAGTTTGCTGAATGTGGCAACGAAAATCTAATCTTATGCGAGCGTGGCACCTGCATGGGTTACGATAATCTGGTGGTGGATATGCTCGGCTTTCGCACCATGCAAGAGGTGAGTCAAGGTTTACCCATAATTTTTGACGTAACGCACGCCCTGCAGTGCCGAGACCCCTTAGGATCAGCATCGGGTGGTCGCCGCCACCAAACTGCAGAACTGGCTCGGGCCGGATTGGCCGTAGGTTTGGCGGGTCTGTTTCTTGAAGCTCACCCGCAGCCAAACGAAGCCAAGTGCGACGGCCCCAGCGCGCTGCCCCTGGAAAAATTAGAACCCTTTTTACACCAAATGAAAGCGGTGGACGATGTAATAAAAGCATTGCCCGCCCTGGAAATAGACTAACTTTTTTAAAATCAAGCAGAGAGAAAAATCTATGAGCAAAATAGCAGATATTAAAGGTTTTGAAGTGATGGACTCCCGCGGGAATCCAACGGTTATGGCCGAAGTGATTTTGGAATCCGGTACTGTTGGCAGTGCCTGCGCCCCTTCTGGTGCCTCCACAGGTTCGCGTGAAGCCCTTGAGTTGCGCGACGGCGATAAGAGCCGTTACCTGGGTAAAGGTGTACTGAAGGCCGTTGCCAACATCAATGATGCCATTAAGCCGCTGTTGGTGGGCAAAGATGCCGCCGATCAGCGCGCACTAGACTCAATAATGATCGATGCCGATGGCACTGAAAATAAAGCGACATTTGGCGCTAACGCCATTCTCGCCGTTTCTTTGGCCGCTGCTAAAGCCGTTGCTATAGAAAAGAAAATACCCCTGTATCAGCACATTGCCGAACTTAACGGCACGCCCGGAAAATACACCATGCCTGTGCCGATGATGAATATCATCAACGGTGGTGAGCACGCAGACAACAATGTTGATATTCAAGAGTTCATGATCCAGCCCGTATCGGCGCCGAATTTCACCGAAGCCTTGCGCATGGGTGCCGAGGTATTTCACAGTCTGAAAAAAGTACTTTCCGGTCGCGGTTTAAATACTGCCGTGGGCGACGAGGGTGGCTTTGCCCCCGATTTACCGTCTAACGAAGCCGCTCTAGCGGCGATTGCCGAAGCCGTAGCAAATGCTGGCTACGAGTTGGGTAAAGATATCACCTTGGCTCTGGATTGTGCATCGTCAGAATTCTACAAAGATGGCGTGTACAACATGGCCGGCGAAGGCAAGTCATTCAGTGCTCCTGAATTCGCCGACTACCTTGCTGATCTTGTTTCAAAATACCCGATTCTTTCAGTGGAAGATGGTATGGATGAAAGTGATTGGGACGGTTGGGCCGATCTCACTAATAAAATTGGCAACAAAACTCAATTGGTCGGCGACGATTTGTTCGTTACCAACACCAAAATTCTGAAGCGCGGCATCGACAACGGTATTGCCAACTCCATTCTGATTAAATTCAATCAGATCGGTTCGTTAAGTGAAACCTTGGATGCCATTAAAATGGCCCAAGACGCTGGCTTCACTGCGGTTATTTCTCATCGTTCTGGCGAAACCGAAGACACCACTATTGCCGACTTGGCTGTGGCTACTGCGGCAGGACAAATCAAAACGGGCTCATTGTCGCGTTCTGACCGTGTTGCCAAGTACAACCGCCTGTTGCGCATAGAAGCAGAGCTTGGTGCTGCTGCGCCTTACCGAGGACGCGCAGAATTTAAATAAGGCCTTTATTGGCTGAAATATTTTTGCCTACAAGAAAAGGCCAGCTAAGCACAAGCTGGCCTTTTTCATTGGACGACGAATATGCTATTTTGTCGGCCTGCTCACTGTAGTTCCAGTAGTTCGATCTATGAAAATCATTGTTGCGTTGCTAATTGTTATTGTTTTGGGCCTTCAGTATCGGCTTTGGGTGGGTGACGGCAGTCTCGCCAACGTAGTACGTCTGAAGCAAAAAATTAAAATACAGCAGGCCGAAAACGATCGTTTGACTGAGCGCAATCGCTTTCTTGCCGCAGAAGTGGACGCCTTGAAGGACGGAACCGAGGGCATCGAAGAGCGAGCTCGCAATCAAATGGGCATGATAAAAAAAGGCGAAACCTTTTTTATGATAGTCGACGAAAAATAATGGTCTTTGCTTCTCCGTGTTAACACCTGCCAATACAAAAATCTGGGCCATCGTACCCGCTGCGGGAATTGGAAGCCGAATGGCCTCTGAGCGACCCAAACAGTATTTGCCTCTGTTAAATCAAACCCTCATAGAAGTAACTGTTAAAAAGCTTTTAGCCTGCGCCTATATCGAGGGCGTGATAGTGGCTTTGAGTGATAGGGATACTTATTGGCAGCACACCACCCTTGCGCATCATCACAAGATATTTACCGTAATTGGTGGCTGCGATCGCAGCGACTCGGTGTATAAAGCGCTATGCTTTTGCAAAGAAAAATTAGCCACAAGTCCTTCCTCTTGTGCACAAAAGGTATGGGCTTTAGTGCACGATGCTGCTCGCCCCTGCGTGAGTTTAAAAAAAATCGACGAGTTGGCAAACCTTGCCGTTATTGAAGGTGACAGAAAAATGTATTGCGGTGCAATTTTGGCTACACCGGTATCCGACACCATAAAACGCGTTGGTGACAAACAAACTATTTTAGCAACCGAAGACCGCAGCCAGCTGTGGTCGGCACACACGCCACAGCTGTTTCCTTTATCGCGTCTTATTGAGGCGTTAAGCGAATGTCAGGAAAAAAATATTGTAGTAACCGATGAAGCTTCGGCAATCGAAGCAACCGGTGGCAAAGTGAGGGTGGTAATGGATAGGCAAGATAATATAAAGGTTACCGTGCCCGAGGACCTTGCTTTGGCCGAATATTTACTTACTCAAGGGGAGGTTTAGTTATGCGAATCGGACAGGGTGTCGACGTACATAAATTTGGCGAGGGCGATAGAATTGTTGTTGGTGGTGTAGTGATACCCTTCAGCAAGGGTATTATTGCCCATTCCGACGGCGATGTGCTGTTGCACGCCCTGGCCGACGCGCTTTTAGGAGCGGCCGCTCTGGGGGATATTGGTCACCACTTCCCCGATACCGACCCACAATATAGAAATGCGGATAGTCGAATACTCTTGCGTATGGTTTATGCCAAAGTGAGGGCGAAGGGTTGGGCGCTTGAAAATGCCGATATGACCATTATCGCTCAGGCACCAAAAATGGCTCCCCACATTAAGGGTATGCGCGCTCGTATTGCAGAGGATTTAAGCGTAGATCTTGATCGAATAAGTATAAAAGCCACTACTACCGAGCGTCTGGGTTTCAGTGGGCGCGAAGAGGGTATCACGGCCCTGGCCGCAGTATTGTTAGAGGCGGCTGAAGCTTAGCGCAATTGTTTTGCTGTCATCCCAAAAAATTTCTATAACCAATCTCCAATTTTTTACTTCGAGACTAAAGTAATTGCAGTACTCGCTATTATTTAGTTAACAAGTTATTGGATTAACGATTCTATATAAGCCGGAAATGTTCTGGCGGAGCAACCAGTATGTCATTTAGTTTGGATTTCACCTTCGCCTTCGAAAAGCCTTCATGTAACGCTAAATTTCGATGCTCTCCGGAAGATTTTCGCGTAGATGAAAGTTTGGGCTTTGAACCCAGTGGTGAAGGTGAGCACGTGTATGTGCACATCAAAAAACGTGGTGAAAATACCGATTGGGTTGCTGAAAAGCTGGCCAAGTTTTTCAAAGTTAAGTCCATGGACGTGAGTTACAGCGGCATGAAAGATCGCCACGCCATTACCAGGCAATGGTTCAGCATTTATCTGCCCGGAAAAGATCAGCCCATCGACTGGCCAGCCTTTGTTGCGGGCGCCGAGTCCGATATTGAAATACTTGGCTCAAAAAGACACCACCAGAAGCTTCGCCGCGGAATGCACTCTGCCAATCAGTTTGAAATAGTGCTGCGTGAATTAAACCATAGCGAGGGTTTAGATCAGCGTCTACAAAAAATCAAACAAAGTGGTGTGCCCAATTATTTTGGTGAGCAGCGCTTTGGTCGCGGCATGGGGAATTTAAAGCTAGCTCAAGAGTGGATGGAGCAAGGCCGACCAATACGAAATCGCAACAAGCGTGGCTTGGCGATGTCGGCGGCAAGATCGTATTTATTTAATTTGGTTTTATCTCGGCGGGTTGAGCTCGGTACCTGGGCAGAAAAAATTGCTGGCGACCACTGTGATGAAACGCTGGGTCTTGCCACCGGACCCCTGTGGGGGCGTGGTCGTTCTGCTGCACAAGAAGAAGCGCTAGAGCTTGAGCAAGAGGTACTGGCCCCCCACGAGCAGTGGTGCAACCAGTTGGAGCATTGCGGTTTAAGTCAAGATCGCCGCGCGCTGGCCTTGCTTCCCATTGATTTTCAATGGCAGTTAGAGGGGGATGTACTGGTCTTGAAGTTTGGTCTACCGCCGGGTCAGTTTGCCACTTCAGTATTGCGAGAAATGGCGGTTTTGGAACAGCAGTTTGGAGGCTGACGCGCCCTTGCTTGTATTGCAGAAGCTTATCAATAGATTGCCCGCTATGCTTAAATAAGCAGGAAATATGTGTGTTTAGCCCTGCTTTAGCGTCAAGCATGACTTCACTGCTCACGCCCCTTGAGTCTATGCTATAGTCACGCTGAACAGCACTTAGCGCGCAGTCGATCAGATGAGAAACGTGTGGGTAAGTCGCGCTATAGTTTTTCAAGGTAAGTGAACCGCTCATGGTAGCTAAGCTTTCTAGCAACCTTGCTATTTTGAAACGCTTATATCGAACTAGCACCCTCGAACCTGTTACCTTAAACAATTACCTGTGCATTACGGTTTTTTGCAATGACAATAAAAATAAAACATTGGGGGCGTCGTGAATCCGCTTAAATTAGAAGGTATTGGGATGACCTCCAAACGCACGCGCGACAGATTGTTGCAAAGGCTTATGGAGCAGGGTATCACCGACCAGCGTGTGCTGGATGTCATGGGCAATACACCTCGCCACTTATTTCTCGATGAAGCCCTCTCCCACAGAGCCTATGAAGATACGGCCCTGCCTATAGGCTATGGTCAGACGCTGTCGCAGCCGTATATCGTTGCTAGAATGACTGAAGTGCTACTCGGTGCGGCGGGAAAGCTTAATCGAGTACTTGAGGTGGGAACGGGTTCTGGGTATCAGACGGTTATTCTCGCCCAGCTAGTGGGCGAGGTCTTAAGTGTGGAGCGTATCAAAGCGCTGCAAGGTAAGGCACGCGAACGAATTCAGCTGTTGGGTTTGCGAAATGTACGTCTAAAACATGCAGACGGTGGTTTCGGATGGCCGGAAGAGGGTGTTTTCGACGGTATTCTCTCCACGGCCGCGCCCCGTCAGATACCGCAAGGCTTGCTCGACCAGCTTGCGCCTAATGGCGTTTTGGTTATTCCCGTCGGTGCCGAACAGCAAGAACTGAAATTGGTGATACGCGAGGGTGATAGCAACGAGTTTCGAACCCAAACGCTAGAACCGGTTAAGTTCGTTCCCCTTTTGTCGGGACTTACCCGCTAGTGTCCGGTCGGGCTCGCTAACTACGTTCATGGTTTTGTGAAGAATGTTGCGGGCGTAAATTATTTGTAAAATTAAAACAGCAAACGTCCATATAAGGTCAGCAAACACCGTCAATATTGCGCTCAATCATTTTAGTGGTACTGGCGCTGCCAGCCTTCGTTAAACAATCCACAGGCCTGTTACAGCGTTAGCTTTGAGCTAAGCGCTTGTGTCCAGTATATCTCACAATTAAACACACAGTTAAACACGCAATTAAAAGGGCAAGCATGAATATTCGAACACGCCGAGATTACATACTGGTGCTTATAAAAGGCTTGGCGATGGGGGCTGCAGATATCGTCCCAGGGGTTTCGGGAGGCACCATCGCTTTAATCACCGGTATTTACGATGAGCTGCTTCATTCTCTCAAAAATTTGGGTCCGCAGGCCTTGATGGTGCTAGTTAAATCCGGATTTTCGTCATTTTGGCGCCACATTAACGGCACCTTTTTACTAGTTTTGTTTGCGGGGATTCTAATAAGTATTAAGACTTTTGCTTCTTTGATTAGTTTTTGCTTAGAGTTTTACCCTCTTTTAGTGTGGGGGTTTTTTGCGGGGCTCATTGCCGCGTCAATTCTATTGCTGGCTAAACAGCAGTCTGCGTGGTCTGCGAAGCATTGGTTGCTGTGTTTATCTGGCGCTTGTTTGGTAGTGATCATATCCATAGTCAAGCCCGCACAGCTTCCCGGTGACTGGTGGATATTATTCTTCGGCGGGTTTATCGCCATATGTGCAATGATTCTACCGGGTATATCGGGAAGTTTTATATTGCTGCTGATGGGGCTCTATCCCTCGGTACTTGAGGCTGTGAAGAGTCTTGATGTTATTGCAATAGCTAGTTTTGGTGCAGGTTGTGCGTGCGGGCTGCTGGTGTTCTCACGAATATTGGCATGGCTGCTGGATAACTATTACACAAGCACTCTCGCTGTTCTCATTGGGTTTTTAGTTGGCTCTCTGAACGTAACGTGGCCCTGGAAGCAAACGCTAGAGAGCACCCTAGGCCGACACGGTGAAATAATTCCATTGTTGCAAACCAATGTAAGCCCTTGGAACTACACAGAGCTTGTGCACTCTGAAGCGCAATTAATTCCGGTTGTTTTGATGGTGGGTCTGGGTATGGCTCTAGTACTTTTTACGGAAATGGTAGCAAAAAAGTTTTTTAAGTCTTCTGTTCCTGCTCAGAATTAACGAGGTATAAGTATGAGGCGATCTCAGATTTTATAAAAACACCTCGAAATCATCTCGTTCTTTTAGACCTTTTTCTAATAGATCCAAATTATTAAGACCGATAGGTTCTAGTATTCAACGGTTATAATGGCCCTGGGCGAAAGGGAGAAGGTGTGAAATGCTGCATTTTTTGAATAAGTCTTCCACGCGACTGTCAAATATATTGATCACCTTGTTTTTAGTCGCTTCTTGTGCACAATCGCCTAATTCTGCGCCCGTTGTAGATAAAAGTCAGCCTCCCTCCAAGCAGCTTACGCAGCATGTTGTAGCGAAAGGCGAAACCCTATATTCGATAGCGTGGCGCTACAATCTGAACTACCAGAAATTTGCTAGTGCAAATGGTTTGGGTGACTCATATACGATATATCCAGGGCAAAAATTGGTCCTCAAAGAGGCCGCCTTAACGCAAAGTACCTCATCAGTTGTTGTAAGTCCTAAGGTTAAAGAATCGCCAAAAATCCGAGAAAGCGCGCGGTCTCGATCAATAAAAGAAACGCAAAAGGCTGAGAAAAAGTTGGTAACCGTCATCAAGGGCAAACCGACCGACTGGGTTTGGCCCACAAAAGGTAAGTTGACTAACACCTTTAGCACCAATAATGGCTTGCATAAGGGTGTTGATATTCAGGGTAAATTAGAGGAGCCTGTGATTGCGGCTTCGTCCGGCATTGTAGTTTACTCTGGAGATGGCCTGAGAGGTTACGGTAAATTAGTTATTGTAAAACATAGCGAAAAATTCCTAAGTGCCTATGCCCATAATAAGCGTTTACTGGTAAAAGAGGGTGCTGAAGTAGCCAGGGGGCAAAAAATAGCGCTGATGGGGTCGAGCGGAACCGATAGGGTTAAACTCCATTTTGAAATTCGTTTAGATGGCAAGCCCGTAGATCCCTTAATCTATCTACCTAAGAAATAGCAGGTTTTCTTCAAGGCGTCGTCAAGCGAGCAAGCACACCAGAACTTTTGAGTTGGGTCTTTAGTTAACCGCTTAAATATTTAGTGTTTAGACAGAACCTAGAGAGAAAGTTAGGGGCCAATTAGAGGATTTTTATTATTTCAATACAGCAAAAAGCTAAAGCTTTTGTAAAATTGCCGACATAGTAAGTAAGGCGATAAAAGTTCCAGTACTGGTTTTTAGTGAAATGTATGTTTGGTCTTTCTCGATAAAAAAATAAAAATTTTTCGAGATGACAGTAATCTAGCAGTCCAGAGAAAAATGTTTTAGTGGTAATAGTGGTGTTCGTTTTTTGCGTCTTTATTCGACGCATACTTATAAATTTACAGTCATGCAGCAATTGGTCTACAGCAACTTCAATATTTTGTTGTGTGTGTTTGTCGACCAATATAAAAATTAAAACGCCATTTTTGTTGCGGCGAAATACCGAAACGGTAAAAGGGGAAGGTCATGTCAGTACAAGAACTCGAAGTTTGCTCACTAAAAAGCGGTGCAAGCTCAGCAGTGTTGTCTAGTGACAATGCGAAATCTGAATTGAATAAAGTGGTGACTAAGAGCCCTGCGAAAAAGAGAAAATCGAAGACTAACGAGGTAGATAGCGATGTAGAAGATACGTACAATAAAAACCTCGATGCAACGCAACTGTATTTAAATGAAATTGGTTTTTCGCCATTATTAAGTGCCGACGAAGAGGTGTTTTTTGCCCGCAAGGCTCTGCGTGGGGATGAAGCGTCCCGCAAAAGAATGATTGAAAGTAATTTGCGTTTGGTTGTAAAAATTTCACGCCGCTACGTTAACCGTGGCTTGGCGCTGCTCGACCTTATTGAAGAGGGGAACTTGGGTTTGATTCGAGCGGTTGAAAAATTTGATCCAGAGAGAGGGTTTCGCTTTTCAACCTACGCCACCTGGTGGATTCGGCAAACCATTGAACGCGCGATTATGAACCAGACTCGCACAATTCGCTTGCCCATACATGTGGTGAAAGAATTGAATGTTTATTTGCGTGCATCGAGAGAGCTTTCGCAAAAACTTGATCACGAGCCATCTGCCGACGAGATTGCCACTTTGCTCGATAAGCCTGTGGGCGATGTGGAAAAAATGCTGGCACTGAACGAGCGTGTAACCTCTATGGATGTAGCCGTTGGTCCTTCGTCGGATAAAACGGTTGTCGATACCGTGCCAGACCAACAAGTGTCGGACCCCGTTCAGCTCTTGCAGGAAAGCGACTTAAGTGCGAACTTGGATAGCTGGCTAGATGAGTTGTGTGAAAAGCAGCGCGAAGTGGTTGCTCGTCGTTTTGGCCTGCGTGGCCATGAATTAAGCACCTTGGAAGAGGTGGGACGGGAAATTGGTTTGACTCGCGAGCGTGTGCGTCAAATTCAGGTTGAGGCGCTTCGCCGTTTGCGAGATATTCTTGAGAAGCACGGTTTGGACGCTGCCGCATTATTTGGTGCAGAATAGTAGCCGGATTATGTAGAAGCCATAATGAAAAAGGCCGCGAAGTTTCGCGGCCTTTTTATGTGTGAGATTGTATCTGTTTTGGGCTTAGCGGAAAGCTGCGCCAAAAAACCCTTTTCGCAGCGCCTCCCGTGAGCAGGTTACTATCTAATACCTAATACGAGCTATCTAATACCGGCTAGACGCTGTATCTCAACGTTCAAGATGCTTGATTTTACCCTCGACACCGTCCCACTCTTCTGCATCTGCGAGAGCTTCTTTTTTCTCGGTAATATTAGGCCACACTTCGGCAAGTTCAGCGTTCAATTCCAGAAACACTTCCTGGTCTGAAGGCAGCTCGTCCTCAGAAAATATGGCGTCTACCGGGCACTCGGGTTCGCAGAGCGCGCAATCTATACATTCGTCTGGATGAATGACAAGAAAGTTGGGCCCTTCGTAAAAGCAGTCCACTGGACACACCTCGACACAATCGGTGTGTTTACACTTTATGCAATTTTCGCCAACTACAAATGTCATTTGAATCACCTTCTAAAATTTGAGCGCAGCATTCTATCAGGATAAAGCGCTATCAGGAACACTTGGTAAGCCCTGAAATGGATGAACTTTCGTCTAACCTGCCGGTATTTCTCTGGGCTGGCGGCTATGCAGGGTATAGCGCTGAGGTCTATTGCGCCATTAGGGCCTTCAATTTATAAAGAACTTCCATTGCCTGTTTGGGGCTCAGGTCGTCTGGGTCTATTTCGGAAAGGTGCTTTTCTACCTCACTCGGTTCTCCTCCGCCAAAAAGCTCTCCTTGAATAACCGTGATTTTGCTAGGCTCACGGGTGGACGAGCCACCGGAGCCAACTCTATCTGACTTGGGTACCCCTTTATCAGCGCTAGACGCCTCAAGCACGGCCAATTGCTCGCGTGCACGTACTATCACTGCCTTAGGTATTCCTGCCAATTTGGCCACCTGCAAACCGTAGCTCTTGCTGGCGGGGCCGCGCTGTATATTATGTAGAAAAACAATATTATCGTTGTGCTCGGTGGCATCCAGGTGAATATTCACTACCTTTTCAAGGGTATCGGGCAGGGCAGTAATTTCAAAATAGTGGGTGGCAAATAGCGTAAAGGCTGCTACCTTTTTTGCTAGGTGCTCAACACTGGCCCAAGCAAGCGAAAGCCCGTCGTAGGTACTAGTGCCACGTCCGATCTCGTCCATAAGTACCAGGCTATTGCGCGTAGCATTGTTGAGGATGTTGGCCGTTTCGGTCATTTCCACCATAAAGGTGGAGCGCCCGCCAGCAAGGTCGTCAGATGAGCCTATTCGCGTGAAAATACGGTCAACCAGCCCCATACGACAGGCCTTAGCTGGAACAAAACTGCCCACTTGTGCGAGCAGCACAATAATAGCCGTTTGGCGCATGTACGTTGACTTACCACCCATATTCGGCCCGGTGATAATTAACATGCGCTGGCGGTCATCGAGAGTTAAGTCGTTCGGTACAAAAGGGGCATCCAATACTTGCTCAACCACGGGGTGACGACCCTGCTCTATTTCGATTCCCTCTTCGTCGTTTAGGCTAGGGCACACAAATTTAAGTTGCTCTGCACGCTCGGCCAGGCAGTTGAGTACATCTAGCTGTGCAATGGCGGCAGCGGCGGTTTGCAAAGGACCGAGGCCGTCATTGATTTGTTCCACAAGTGCCTCGTAAAGTGCCTTTTCACGGCTCAGGGCCCGGCTTTTGGCCGACAGTGCTTTGTCTTCGAATACTTTCAATTCCGGTGTAATAAAACGTTCGGCGTTTTTAAGGGTTTGGCGTCGAATATACTCGATGGGTGCTTTGTCTGCTTGGCCCTTGCTAATTTCAATGTAATAGCCGTGAACTCGGTTGTAGCCCACCTTAAGGCTGGAAAGTTTGGTTTTTTCTTTTTCCTGAACTTCCAGCTGCACTAAAAAGTCGCCCGCATTGCTGCTTATGGCTCTTAGTTCGTCGAGTTCTTCGTCGTATCCTGTGGCTATAACCCCCCCGTCGCGCAAAACCGAGGGGGGGGCTTCCTCCAACGCGCGGTCCAGAGTGTCCACCAAGGCGGGAAACTCGGTAATCTGCTCGGCGAGTACCTGTAAATGTTGTGCCTGAGTATTTTTAAGCAGTGTTTGAATCAATGGGTACTGCGCCAGTGAGCTGCACAGTCGCGAGAGGTCTCTGGGGCGAGTGGATCGCAACGCAACACGGCCCAGTATGCGCTCCAGGTCGCCAATCTGTTTTAAGGGTTGGCGCAGTTGTTCAAACAGGAAGCCGTTTAGCAGATGAGTAATAGCCCCATGGCGGCCCTCAATTACCGCTTTGCTCCGCAGTGGCGTATTCAGCCAGCGACGCAATAAGCGACTTCCCATGGCGGTAGAGCAGGTATTTAACACACTGTATAGGGTGTTTTCTTCGCCACCGTAAAGGTTAATGTCGAGTTCTAGGTTGCGCCTGGTGGCGGCGTCGAGGGTAACAATGTCGTCGGGGTTTTCGGCGCATAAGGCATTAATATGGGCCAGCGAGGTACGCTGAGTTTCCTGGGCATAATTCATTAAGCAGCCGGCAGCGCGAATGGCCACAAGAGTATCGTCGCAGCCAAAACCGCTCAATTCTTTGGTTTCGAAGTGAGTAGTGAGTAGACGTTCAGCCGTTTCACGGTCGAAGTCCCACTCTGGGCGCAAGCGAAATCCGGCACGACCAGAGACGGCTGCAGCGTGACTTACACTGTCTTGTGCTAGTAGCTCTGCAGGCCGCAAACGCTCAATTTCATCGTGCAGAGCCGTTTCACCTTCCACGTCAAATACTACAAAACGGCCACTGCTCATATCCAATGTGGAAATGCCAATGGTATTGCCAGCTGCAGTACCACTGCCACGATAGAATGCCATTAACAGGTTGTCGCGGTCGGCGTCCATCAGCGCTTCATCGCTAACAGTGCCGGGTGTTACCACACGCATCACTTTGCGTTCGACGGGGCCCTTAGATGTAGCCGGATCGCCAATTTGTTCGCAAAGAGCAACTGAAACACCCTGTTTTACTAGCTTTGCGAGATAATTCTCCGCTGCGTGATGGGGCACACCGCACATGGGAATTGGTTCGCCGCCGGATTTTCCACGCGCGGTAAGGGTAACGTCGAGCATCTTCGCCGCTTTTTTTGCATCGTCGAAGAAGAGCTCGTAAAAGTCACCCATCCGATAAAACACTAGCTCGTTAGGGTGCTCTGCTTTAATACCCAAATATTGTTGCATCATCGGTGTGTGTGACTGCAAGGTTGCTCCGTCTATGTTGCTGTTTTTGTTCTTTTTGTTATTTGAATGGCTCATAAAATCAATAGTTTATCTTTTTAACGCTCAGCTAGGAGCTGTGTCAGGGTGACTCGGCGAATGTCAGTGGTACTTGCGAGTTAATTTTGGGGGCATTATATCAATGAAAATCACAAAAACCAGAAAACACGTCAGTTGGATAAGTGTAGGTCGGAAAAGCAAAGCGCCTTCCGACAAGTTCGAATGACCACAAGTTGCGCATAATCACAGGTTCATATGATCACAAGTTGCGCGGTACGGATTTGAAATTTATTCTGGCGGTGTATCGCCACTTGGGTTTTGGTGTGGATGTGGTGCGGTATGGATGTGAATGTGCTGTGGGATTTGAATGGCGGATGGCGCTTCGCTTATCCGACCTACGCAGAAAAGGTTTGTTGGTTGGTTGAATGGCAGGGAGGTGGGTGATGCGGTATCGGCGCAGTTATGTGGAGGGAGGGACTTATTTTTTTACGGTGAATTTACTGGAGCGGCACAAATCGTTGTTGGTCGATTATATCGAGGCGTTGCGTGAGGCTGTTCGGTGGGTGAAGGTGCGGCGGCCGTTTGATATTGATGCTTGGGTGGTGTTGCCCGATCATATGCACGCAGTATGGACGCTGCCCGAAGGGGACGCGGATTATTCGTCCCGATGGCGAGAGGTTAAAAAACGTTTTGCGAAGGTAATACCGAAGACGGAAGGGCTTTCGGCGGCGCGTAAGGCAAAAGGCGAACGGGGTGTTTGGCAGAGGCGATTTTGGGAGCATACGGTAAGAGATGAAAAAGACTATCAATATCATGTTGACTATGTGCATTTAAACCCGATGAAACATGGATTGGTTAATCGCGTACACGACTGGCCTTACTCTTCTTTTCATAGGGCGGTACAGGCAGGTGTTTATGATAAGAATTGGTGCGGGGATGGCCGTGCATTGGAATAAACGTGCGGTCGTATGTTGGACAAAGCGTAGGTTGGAAAAGCCGTAGGCGCCTTCCAACATTTTTTGTGGGTTTGCTCGGTGTTGAATTGGGTTTTGTTGTTGGGCGGGGTAAGAGGTAAGAGGTAAGAGGTAGGGGTAAGGGGGTAAGGGTAAGATGGTCATGTCGGATGGCGCTTTGCTTATCCGACCTACGTTATTTGCGTTGTGCAATGGAGCGCTATATAAGTGTGACAAAAATCGTTTTGGCAAGGTAGATGTTATGTTGGGTTGGTTAAAACGTGTGATAAGCACTTTTCGTGGGTTGGAAGGGCAGGCTGCGGCCGATGACGAACCAACGGTTTGGTTGCCCGAATGGACGGCATTTCTGCTGACAAAAGTCGCTTTTTATCGCGTGTTAAGTGATGAAGATAAAACACTGTTTAATCGGCGAGTAATACTTTTTTTAAGCACGACCGCTGTTTATTCTGGTCAGTTTGAGGTCACTGACAACGACCGTTTGTTGGTAGCAGCTAGTGCTATTGTTCCTGTATGGGGGTTTAGTAAATGGCACTATTTTAACCTTCAAACCGTGTATCTGCCTCCCGCTGCATTTAATATAAATATAGAGTTTGGCCAGCCTGATTCGTGTATTACAGGAATGGTGGGCTCAGGCAAAATGGCCAATAACTTGTGCTTAGCCGGCCGGCGTTATATCAGGGCTTTGAGGATAGTAAAGATAAGCAGAACGTGGGTATTCATGAGTTTGTGCATCTGATCGATATGATGGACGGTGAATGCGACGGCTACCCCGAACGTTTAAAAGAGTATGCCTTCTCTATTCCTTGGCTTGAATTGCTTGGCGCAAAGATAGGCGCTATCCATGCAAGGAAAAGTAACATTCGCGAGTATGGCGCAACCAATAGAGCGGAGTTTTTTGCGGTGGCTTCAGAGTATTTCTTTGAGCGGCCCAAAATGCTTAAAAATAAGCCCCCTCGTTTATTCGATAAACTTAAGCAGTTTTATCAGCAGGATGTCTTACGCATCGAGCAAGATATACAACCCAAGCGCAATGCCGCGTGCATATGCGGAAGTGGCGAGAAGTATAAGCGCTGCTGTCTTCCTGCGGGATAATTTTATTCGTCTATCTAGGTGCTTATTCCCAAGGGGCGACTATTGTCAATTGCCCTGTTAGCACGTAGTAATCTAATTGCCAGGCCTAACGAAATTGAAAATACTTAAACGCATCGTTATAAACAATCTCGTGACTAGTTCCTGACTTGTTTCTGAATAGTTCAGAAAAGCATACTCAAATTAAATTTTCAGGACTTTTAGCCTAAAGGTTAGGGTTGAATTACTGCATATAGTTCACTAATAGCGGTGCAGGCTGCTTTCGAATATACCCCCCTCACATTTGTATTATTTACGATTAAGTCTCCATGTTTATTCCGATTTTCTATGTCGTAAAAAACTGGCAAACCTGGGTAGTTCGTTTATGGTTAGTCCGTGATATTTAAAAGTGATAGTGCTGCCAATGCTGGGAGGGTTGGCTCGGTCTTCGTCGCTGAATCCGGTGCCTATTTTAAAAATGACAAATTCATTAACGTCTTTTTTCCATCGTACTTTGATCGCGCCCATTAGCCCCTCGTATTTTCCTTTGCCGGGTAGGTGTTCTAACACGATGGCTTCGGCATCCATATACGGCTTTAGTTTAAAAATATTTTGGCTTCGGCCACTCGTAAACATCGCCTGCGCCCTATGCAGCATTAACCCTTCCGCTCTAGCTTCGGTGTATTCAGCGAGCAGTGATGATAGAGCCACATTGTTGTTGATGCGGAATTGTTTTACGGGCCTAAGATGCTCTAATCCAATATTGTTCACTAGTTGGGTGTAATACTGAGCTCTTTGGTGAAAATTTTGTGTGGTATTGGGTGCGTCAAAAATCATATAGCGTATCCTCCTCCATTCACTATCAATCGGTTTTTGTTTGCGAACGGTAGAGGCAATAAATTCAAAGTCTTGGCGTTGCGACCAAAGTTCGCCGTCTAGCCAAACGGCGGGTAATCCCGCTAGAAACCAAGCCGGAGCATGTATAGCATTGCCGTTGCGGGTTTGTAATTGGCCATTCTTCCAGATTGCGCGAACGCCATCATATTTTTCGCTGACTAGAAACGCATTAACATCCATTTCGCCGTCATAAACGCTGGCGAGTTGCACCGGTAGCTCGGCGGCATAGTTT
>JBLHGN010000013.1:0-27773 GCA_047616325.1 Lentisphaeria bacterium | reverse complement strand
GGCAGACATCGTACTAAGTCTCGCAGTTGAAGGTGAGGGCCGTCGCTTAACCGCCACCTCAAGGTCGGCGCGAGGAGTAGATCTATTATCACTGCTGAGCTAAATATGGCGTTAGTAGTGCGGCAAAACCTTACTGGTCTTTGTTTCCGGTTAATAGGCCGTTCGGCGGGCCGGGTTTTCGCGCCACTTTTGTTGTGCCTTCCTAGTTGGGCGCTTGTGTGGCGAGTATTTCTTGCCAAGCAGGGTTTCTTCAGTGGTTTACTGGTATACGGCCTTTTATTTATCCTAAGTTCTAATGCGATAGCGGCAAAAGTAGACGGCGTTCGACTTTGGCGCGCGCCGGACCACACCCGACTTGTTTTTGACCTCTCTGCGCCGGCAGAGCATTCTTTGTTCAGTTTAAAAGGCCCCGATCGTATCGTTATTGATATTGGCGATAGCCGCTTTGCATCAAATCTTGATGCTCTTGACTTTAGTGGCACTCCAATTACGAAGCTGAGACATGGTAAGCGTAATGGCTCCGGCCTGCGTGTGGTGCTCGATATAGACTCATCCGTTCAGCCTAGAAGTTTCGCGCTTAAAAAACAGGCCGGAAAGCCCGACAGGCTTGTAGTGGACCTTTATGACGCACGGACAAATACGATAAAAACCTTTGCAAAAACTCAAAATTTAAATGCATTGAGAAACGATATTATCGTTGTTGTCGATGCCGGCCACGGCGGCGAAGATCCTGGTTCCATTGGCCCTGGTAGACTCTATGAAAAAAGTATTGTGCTGGAAATCAGTAAAGAGTTGCAGGCGCTTATTGATAAAGAGCCCGGTTTTAAAGCTAAAATGATAAGAACCGGCGACTATTACGTTGAAAATACGCGGCGCAGAGAGCAGGCGCGAGATATTCGAGCCGACTTGTTCGTATCTGTGCACGCCGACGGGTTTAGTGATAAGCGCGCGCAGGGGGCCTCTGTTTTTGCCCTGTCGAGGCGCGGAGCCTCTAGTCAGATGGCGCGTATATTGGCCGATAAAGCCAACGAATCGGATTTGATCGGCGGGAGCGGTAATGTCAGTTTAAGTGACAAAGACGACGTATTGGCTGGAGTGTTGGTTGACCTTTCCATGACGGCGACCTTGGCAAGTAGTCTCGATGTTGGCGCGCGAGTTTTGAACAATATGGGGGGCTTCACACGCCTGCATAAAAAACACGTTGAGCAGGCCGCTTTTATTGTTTTGAAATCCCACGACGTGCCCTCCATTTTGGTTGAGACAGGTTTTATAACCAACCCAGAAGAGTCAAAAAAACTTAAAACGGTAAGTCATCGACGGAAATTGGCACGCGCCATATTTTCTGGTATTAAGGACTATTTTTACGATAACCCGCCCGAGGGCTCGCAGATTGCCTGGATTAAAAAGGGGGGAGGGAAAATCACCCACATTATTGCTAGGGGCGATACGCTCTCGGCCATTGCGAAGCGATATAACGTCAGCGTCGCGTTAATTAAAAAGGCAAATAGCTTAAGCAATACCTCGATTCGTGTAGGGCAGCAATTAACCATCCCTACATCATCATAATACGCCCTTACGCGTATTTGCATTTAATACGTTTAAGTCGAACATCTTAATTAGCCCCCGACTCTGGGTCATTTCATGAATAAAATCGAAAAACTCAGCCCTCGTCTTGCCAACCAGATTGCCGCGGGTGAAGTAGTAGAGCGCCCCGCGTCGGTGGTTAAAGAATTACTCGAAAACAGTGTCGACGCCGGCGCGCTTCAGCTAGACGTAGAAGTAGAAGGCGGCGGCTTAAAGCTCTTGCGGGTGCGCGACAATGGCTGCGGTATTGCGAAAGAAGATTTACCTCTGGCGCTAAGCCGTCATGCCACCAGTAAGATTCATATTTTGGACGATCTTGAGGCCGTGGCAACGCTGGGTTTTCGTGGCGAGGCCCTGGCGAGCATCAGCTCCGTCGCACGACTCAAGCTAACAAGCAATAACGGGGGGTCAGACTCTGCTTGGTGTGTGCATGCCGAAGGCCGAGATATGGAGGCGCAGCTTTCACCTGCGGCGCATCCTCATGGTTCTACAGTTGAGGTGCGCGATCTGTTTTTTAACACGCCTGCGCGACGCAAGTTCATGCGCACAGAAAAAACCGAATATAGTCGTGTGGAGGACGTTATCAAGCGTATCGCTCTATCGCGTTTTGAACTGGGCTTTTCGTTAAAGAATAACGGACGAGTTGTCCACAGCTGGCGACCGGCGCAAACGCAGCTAGAGCAAGAGCGCAGGGTTGCTCACATCTGTGGCCCTGCCTTTATTGAAAATGCGGTACATATAGATATTGAAAGGGCCGGGCTGCGACTGTGGGGATGGGTGGCACTGCCGACCTTTTCTCGCAGTCAGGCCGATCTTCAGCATTTTTATGTGAATGGTCGCGCCATTAAAGATCGTCTCGTTACCCACGCCGTAAAGCAAGCATACCAAGATGTGCTTTATCACGGTCGCCACCCTGCCTTTGTGCTCTTTCTTGAACTTGATGCCGCCAATGTCGACGTCAATGTGCATCCTACAAAACACGAAGTGCGATTTCGTGATGGTAGATTGGTGCACGATTTTTTGTTCAGTGCATTGCATAAAGCTTTGGCCGATGTTCGCCCCAGTGCCGAGCGTCCAGTTGAAGGTGGTTCCCTTGCATCGCATCAACCTGATTTCGCCTCGCCTCATGCCCAGTCTTCACCTGTACAAACCAATTTGGGTTTGGCCAATTACAGTACTACAACTTCCACCGCCAATGGTGCAGGTGCTAATGAACAAATCGCGCACTATTCAGCGCTTGTAACTGCGCCTTCGGAGCCGCTTTACGGTAGGGAGTCTGCTATCTCAACCAATCAGAACGCCATCAATGCCGGTGCCTTTGATAACGGGGCTTTAGCCGAAGCAGGAGAAATTCCGCCCCTTGGCTTTGCCATAGCCCAATTGAAAGGCGTGTTTATTTTGGCAGAAAATGCGAGTGGATTGATTGTTGTCGATATGCATGCTGCACACGAGCGCATTACCTACGAGCGAATGAAGCTTCAATTTTCACAGCAGTCCATTCAATCCCAACCGCTTCTAGTACCCCAGTCTGTGGCCGTAAGTGAAAAAGAAGCTTCCTGTGCAGAGGATAATGTAAGTACGTTTGAGCAACTCGGATTTTTGATTGAACGAATGGGCCCGGAAACGCTGCTTATTCGTCAGGTGCCGGTATTCTTAAATAAAGCCGATGTGGAATTATTGCTGCGCGACGTACTATCAGACCTTATTGAATTTGGCACTAGTCAAAGAATTCAGCACAATATCAATGAGCTCTTGTCGACCATGGCTTGTCACGGCTCGGTGAGAGCCAATCGACAGTTGTCCATTGCCGAAATGAATGCACTTTTGCGAGATATGGAGGCCACAGAGCGAAGCGGTCAATGCAACCATGGTCGCCCCACATGGGCCCAGCTCAGCACTTCAGACCTCGACAAGCTTTTTATGCGGGGGCAATAGTCGCGTTTTATGAACCATCCAGAACCGGACGAACCTGAGAAACCTCTGGCGATAGCTATTATGGGCCCTACGGCATCGGGCAAAACCGATTTGGCGATAGCGCTGCACGAGAAATTGGGGGCAGAAATCATTAGTGTCGACTCGACATTGGTCTATCGGGGTATGGATATCGGAACGGCAAAGCCAAGCCCTGAGGAGCTAGCGCGTGCACCCCATCGTTTAATCAATATTCGCGATCCAGCGCAACCCTATTCTGCGGCTGATTTTTGCACTGATGCCAGTCGGGAGGTTGATGCCATCGTAGCTTCAGGCAAAACTCCTTTGCTGGTTGGCGGCACGATGCTCTACTTTAAAGTCTTGCTGGAAGGTTTGTCGCCCCTTCCTGTTGCCGACGCGACGGTACGCCAAGAGATAGAAATGCTTGCTCGGTCTTGTGGTTGGCCCCACGTACATGGGTTACTGGCAAAGATCGATGCCAAAGCTGCGTCAGCTATCCACCCCAACCACTCTCAGCGAATTAGTAGAGCTTATGAGGTTTACTTGCTCTCAGGTCGGCCTATGAGTGAAAGTTTTGGTGAGCTGGAGGGTGGCCTTTACGATAAGTGTCGCTGGGTGCAATTTGCCCTTGTGCCTAGAGATCGGAAGTTGCTCCACGCGCGCATAGCCCTTAGGTTTAGTGAAATGTTGAAGCGCGGTTTTATTGACGAGGTGAGATTGCTAAAAGACAGAGGTGACCTGCATGAGGAACTCCCGGCGATTAGAGCGGTCGGTTATAGGCAAGCCTGGGCTTACTTAAATGGTGATTTTGAATATTCCGACTTTGTTGATAAAGGTTTGGCAGCCACTAGGCAACTGGCAAAGCGTCAACTTACGTGGCTGCGTTCATGGCCAGAGATCAAATGGGTGGAAATAGACGATAAAAAGGGCGAAATGAAAGCAAATAATGAAATAATTAGCAATGTGTTGAAAATATTGGACAAAAGCGCCATATAATAGGAAAGGCGAAACTAACTTCATTTACGTGTGTTGATTTTCGCCTCTAAATCGTTACCTATTTTCAGAGACAAGTTAAAGTGTTTATTTGTCGGCTGAATTGCTTGCATCCGAGATAATCTGTGTGACAGGTTAATACCCCGTGCGACTATTGTGCGGTTTACTTGCTTAGGTGTTTACTTACTCATCCTACTAGGAGAAATAAAATGTCAAAAGGGCACAGCTTACAAGACCCTTACCTTAATGTGTTGCGCAAAGAACGCATCCCAGTTTCCATATACCTTGTAAATGGAATTAAGTTACAAGGTCAGGTGGAGTCATTTGATCAATTCGTGGTGTTGCTGAAGAACACTGTTAGCCAAATGGTATATAAGCATGCCATTTCAACCATCGTTCCATCTCGCCCGGTTCGTGTTCCAATGGTGAACCCCGAAACTGGCGAAGAAGCAGAGGCGGACGACTAAGCGGAGCACTGTTTGTTCTTTGATCGGCCTGAATCCGGCGAATTAGCTATCCTGGTTAATGTGCAGTTGTCCCATTCTCTAGCTGCGCATGATCCGAGAGAGTTTGAGGAACTGGTACTTTCAGCCGGTGGCGACCCAGTGGAAATTCTTGGTGGCCACCGGGCTACCCCGCATGCTAAATTTTTTGTTGGTACTGGCAAGCTGGAAGAGCTTAAAAACTTGGTAGATATGCATCAGGCCAAGCTGGTTATTTTTAATCATGAGTTATCTCCTAGCCAAGAGCGTAATTTAGAAAAGGTGCTCGAATGTCGAGTGATTGACCGCAATGGTTTAATCCTGGATATTTTTGCGCAACGCGCGCGCACCCATGAAGGCAAGCTTCAAGTCGAACTTGCCCAGCTTCAGCATGTGTCGACTCGATTGATTAGGGGGTGGACCCACCTCGAGCGTCAAAAAGGTGGGATTGGCATGCGTGGCCCTGGTGAGACACAGCTGGAAACAGACCGACGCTTGCTCCGCCACCGCATAAAGGCCATCAATCAACGCTTGGAAAAAGTACGCAAACAGCGAGAGCAGGGTCGGCGAGCGAGAAGTCGTGCCGAAATACCTACGGTTTCGCTTGTGGGCTATACCAACGCAGGAAAATCCACCTTATTTAACGCCATTACAAACGCAGGTGTCGTTGCCGAGAATAAGTTATTCGCAACCCTAGACCCTACAATGCGACGCCTAGCATTGCCCGACGTGGGTCCCTCGATATTGGCAGATACCGTTGGGTTTATTAGCAACTTACCGCATCGTCTCGTTAAAGCATTTCGCTCAACACTCGAAGAAGCCGCGAACGCCGATCTTTTGCTTCATGTTATCGATGCTGCCGACGAAGAGAGAAAACGAAATACAGAGCAGGTGGATCTTGTGCTAGAAGAAATTGAAGCTAGCCATCTTCCCCGCCTGCTTATATATAACAAAATCGACCTTATTGAAGGTATGCAGCCCAGGGTCGATCGCGACGACTTGGGGCGCCCCGTTGCTGTCTGGTTGTCGGCTCAGTCACAAGAGATGAGAACGTACGGTTTATCACTTCTTCTAAAATCAATTGCCGAGTTGCTTACTGAAAAAGTTTTTCATCAGAAAATTTGCCTTGCCCCCAGCTTTGGCGGCCTGCGGGCAAAACTTTATCGCCATAATGCGGTATTGCAGGAGGGGTATCTTGCCGATGGCAGTTGTGAGTTAGAGGTGCGTATGCCGGAAAATGATTTGGTGAGAATGTTGGCGCAGGGCTCACTTACATTGGAGGATGTTACGTTTTTGGGCGGGCATAGCGACCCACCGCAAATGGCGTTATAAGATAAATAACTAAAAAAACGGGGGAATTATTGCTATGAAGTCCTAATTAACCCAAAGTACGTTGAAATATCGATATTCATCTTCATATCTACACGCTGGATCAGTGCGTAATAAGGCTGTGCGTCTCAAAACGCGCTTGATAAAACAAAGCTAACGCGCGCTTGATAAAAGAAAGCTAACGCAAACCCTTACACTAACTAAAAAGATTCGGAGAATCCCTATGGCTTGGAACGAGCCCGGCGGTAAAAAAGACCCCTGGGGTGGCGGAAATCGCGGAAACGACGGCCCACCTGATTTGGACGAAGCGCTAAAAAACTTACAAAAGAAACTCTCGGGTATTTTTGGAGGTGGCGGCAACGGTACCGGCGCTTCGGATCCTGGTTTTAGTAAAACATTCATTATCTTGGCACTAGTTATAGCGGTTTTGGCGTATTTTTTTGTGGGTTCGGCCATTGTCAATCAGCAGGAGCGCGTCGTTGTGCTGCGCTTGGGCGTCTATAAAGAAACCATCGGTCCGGGGTTTCGTTGGAACCCTCCGTTGGTGGACAACGTGTATACAGTGAACGTCACCAAGTTGCGAAACTGGACAACTACTGAGCAAATGCTGACTAAGGATCTGAATATTGTCGATATTAAGCTATCGGTTCAGTACGCCATTGAAGATGCGCGGGCCTTTGTATTGAATGTTCGCCTGCCAGAAGAGAGCTTGGCCCAGGCTTCCAATAGTGCTCTGCGCCATGTGGCTGGTTCGACGATTATGACGGATGTTTTGACTTTGGGTCGTGAGCAGGTGGCTGTTCAAGTTCAGGAGCGATTGCAGGCTTATTTGGATAACTACAAAACCGGAATTCGCATTGAAAAAGTTAATATCGAGGACTCCAATCCACCTGTGGAAGTACAGTCGGCTTTCGATGATGTTATCAAGGCTCGAGAGGACGAAGAGCGCTATAAAAACCAAGCACAGGCCTATTCAAACGGGATAATTCCCGAAGCTCGCGGACACGCACAGCGTATGAAGGAAGAGGCAACTGCTTATAGGGCTAGGGTTATATCTCGGGCCGAGGGTGAGGCGAAGCGATTCGAATACTTGTTGACAGAATACAGCAAGGCACCGGAAGTGACTAGGCAGCGCTTATATCTCGACGCGGTAGAGGAGGTCATGTCGAACAGTTCCAAAGTATTGGTCGATGTTGAAGGTGGGAACAATATGCTCTACTTGCCTTTGGATAAAATTATGAGCGCGGCATCATCCGGAGCGGTTACGGGTAAAGGTGTCACACCGGCAGATTTAGATTTGATCACCAACCAAGTGTTAGAACAGCTTCGGCGTGAAACAACTTCAACATCACGACGCAGAGAGGGCCGATAACATGTCATTAAAAGTCATGGTAAACATCATAGTACTTTTGCTCGCCGTTATTGTTGCAAGCGGTTCGCTCTACATTATTAATGAGTTTGAACGCGGGGTATTACTGCGTTTGGGTAAGGTGAGTGATGCCGATCTGAAGCCGGGACTGCACATCAAAGTCCCTTTTATCGACGTTGTTAAAAAGTTCGATGCTCGCGTATTAACTTTGGATACTCGCGCAGAGCGTTTTTTGACTGTTGAGAAGAAAAGCATGATGGTGGATTCTTTCGCCAAATGGCGCATTTTCGATGTAGGTAAGTTCTACACGGCCACCAATGGTGAAGAGGATCGAGCAGAGCGATTGCTAGCTCAGCGTATCAATGAAGGTTTGCGTAACCAGTTTGCACAGCGTTCGCTGCAAGAAGTCGTTAGTGGTGAGCGAGACGAATTGATGGTGGACATAGCCAAGCAGATGAATGAATTCACCCAAACCTCTCTGGGGATTGAAGTAGTGGATGTTAGGGTCAAAAAGATTGATTTGCCGGAAGAGGTGAGCGAGCCGGTTTACAGCCGTATGCGGGCAGAGCGAGAGCGAGAAGCTCGAGAGCACAGGGCTCAAGGTAAAGAGCAGTCTGAGATAATTCGCGCAGATGCCGACCGTCAGCAAGTGATTCTCGAGGCCGAAGCCTATCGCGAATCGGAGCTTTTACGAGGTGAGGGGGACGCAACTGCCGCAGCAATATATGCTTCAGCGTATAGTAAAGATCCGGAATTTTATTCGTTTGTGCGCAGCCTTACGGCCTACAAAAAGACATTCGCGGGGAAGCAAGACATCCTTCTTGTAGACCCAGAGAGTGACTTTTTCCGATATTTAAACCACTCGAAAGGTAAATAGGTGACTTCTGAGGTTTATTTAACCTGTTTAAACCCTTAAATTTCGTGGTAAAATTAAGCAACCGGCTTCGCATGAAGCCGGTTTTTTTGTGCCATATTTTTCGCTTCATACTCTGCATTTTATTCAAAGCGTCGATGGTGCGGTTCTAATGGCATTTAGTTGAACATCTCGCATTGGTTCAACTTTGTTATGTGTCTCCTGGCATGCTACTTTGCCCTCGTGAGCGTGCCCAATAGTGCACTTTGTTGCTGGTATTCACATGTTATTCAGAGCCCCGGGGTATGATGAGATACCGCAAAACGGCAAAAGATAACTACGAAAAGGCTGAACATGCGGGAACAAATTGCGCGCGCCCTTGCTTTAATGTTGGTAATTGAGGGTATATTGCCCTTTCTACACCCTCATAGATGGCGTCAGCTAGTGGCAAGCTTAGCTATGATAGATGACAAAAAATTACGAGTAATGGGCTTGCTTAGCATGATCGCCGGTGTGGGCCTATTATTGGCCGTACATTAACACGGTGCTCTCGAAGGCTTAGTGAGCATAAAAACTTAGTAAGTGCAAAGACGTAGTGCTGTGTATTTGCTTGCGCATGGGGCGCAGCAGGCCAGTGTTCAAAGAAGATTTTAAATCGCGTTAAAATACGTGTTCAGGTAAAGTTACCGTGTTGAATCCTACCAATAAAGTCGACCGCTGGTTGTTGCCAGACGGTATTGAAGAGGTGTTACCGGCTCAAGCCGGTGTGCTTGAGCACCTGCGGCGTGCGATGATAGATCTTTTCGAAACGTGGGGTTACGACTATGTCGTACCACCCATGGTGGAGTTTACTGATTCGCTGCTGACCGGATCGGGGCAGGATATCGATTTGCTGACGTTCAAGCTTACCGATCAGATATCGGGAAAAACTATGGGTATCCGCGCGGATATCACGCCCCAGGCGGCGCGGATGGACGCCCATAGTCTCAAGCGGGAAGGTGTTAACCGGCTCTGTTATGCTGGCCACGTTATGCATACAAAAGCAAAATCTCCTCTAGGTTCGAGAGCACCCTTGAAAACGGGAGTTGAACTGTTTGGTGAAGCCGGAATCGACGCGGATGTTGAAATCGTAAGCTTGTTATTGGAGGCGCTCAGCGTCGCCAATATAGAAAAACAATACATTGATTTGGGGCACGTGGGCATTTTTCGAGCTTTAGCTGAAGCGGCTGATTTAGGTGCAGATCAAGAAATTGCACTGTTCAAGTTGCTGCAAACCAAATCAACAGCAGAAGTTAGTCATTGGCTGGCGGAAAATGTCGACAAGCCAGAGGCCAGGGAATGGTTAGAAATTTTGCCTAAATTGGCGGGCAATATAAACGTAATCAAAAATGCCCGTCAGGTGTTTGCAAGTGCACCCGACGAAGTTTTCGTTGCGCTCGACGAGCTGGAGGCTGTTCACGCCGGGGTGGCGGAGCGATTTCCCGATGCTCAGTTTTATTTTGATTTAAGTGAGTTGCGTGGCTACCACTACCATACTGGAATTGTGTTTGGGGCTTTTGCCCCAGGTGTAGGAAATGCTATTGCCAGTGGTGGGCGCTACGATCGCATCGGCGAAGCCTTTGGTCGCGCCCGGCCTGCAACCGGTTTTGACGTTGATTTAACCGCAATATGTCGAATACAGCAATTCAATGATCAGCGTGTGCCGGGCATATTTGCGCCTCTTGCGGATGCCCCGCAACTGTGGCAAAAAATTTGTGAGCTAAGGGCCCGTGGCGAGCGCGTTATTTGTGGCCTTTCGGATCAGCTTGTGCCCTTTGAGCATCAGAACTGTGACCGCCAGTTGCTGGTAAGTGAAGACGGGTCGTTCATGCTTGAGGCCCTGTAGCGCGTGCGGTTCTCCTTGAATCTAAAAGCTTTAGCTGGTATCCGCTGTTAAGACCCGTCTTTGGCAGCAGAGATTAAATATTCATAATCGTTAAAAGAGTTTAAAAGAATGGGTAAAAATGTCGTTGTATTGGGCACCCAATGGGGTGACGAAGGAAAAGGTAAAATTGTAGATTTGCTTACCGAGCAAGTGACCAACGTGGCGCGTTTTCAGGGTGGCCACAACGCAGGTCACACTTTGGTGATAGACGGTAAAAAAACGGTTTTACATTTGATTCCCTCTGGAATTTTGCGAGATGGTGTTACCTGTTTGATAGGTAATGGTGTAGTTCTCGCTCCCGATGCATTGATGAAAGAAATTCGTGAATTAGAGGCGAAGGGTGTTCCCGTGCGAGAGAGATTGCGCTTGTCTCCATCCTGCCCGCTGATCCTTCCTTATCATGTGGCCCTGGATGTGGCACGCGAAATACGCCGAGGCTCAGCCAAAATAGGCACGACTGGGAGAGGTATTGGGCCAGCATACGAAGATAAAGTGTCGCGTCGAGGTTTGCGTTTAGGCGATGTTCTTCATCCCGAACGGTTTGCTGAGAAATTAAAGGAGGTTCTGGAATATCATAATTTCGCGTTAACTCAGTACTATGGCGTTGAAGCCTTGGATTTTGACGTAGTTCTTGCCGAGGCCATGACTTTGGCTGAAGAAATTAAACCGATGATCTTGGATGTCTCAGATTTTTTGCATAAGGCTCGCGAAAATGGTGAGCACATATTGTTTGAAGGTGCGCAGGGGTCGCTTCTGGATATTGATCACGGCACCTATCCTTTTGTAACCTCGTCAAACACTACCGCCGGTGGAGCGGCAACGGGGTCTGGATTTGGTCCCTTGTACTTAGATTATGTCTTGGGAATAACCAAGGCCTACACAACTCGAGTGGGCTCTGGTCCTTTTCCCACAGAGCTATCTTGCGAGGTGGGGGAGTTTTTGGGGACAAAAGGTCACGAATTTGGTGCTACCACAGGCCGCAAGCGCCGCACTGGTTGGTTCGACGCCGTGGCTGTGCGCCACGCCGTTCAAACAAATAGCATGAGTGGTATGTGTCTTACCAAGTTAGATGTGTTGGACGGCCTGCAAGAGGTTAAGGTTTGTATTGGCTACCGCAGCGCGAGTGGTGAGGCTATCGGTATTCCCTACGATGCCGAAGGCTGGGAAGAGGTTTGCCCAATATACGAAACAATGCCTGGCTGGAGTCAGGTTACAGTAGGGGTGACCTCTCTTGAGGCCCTGCCTAGTCAAGCCTTGGCATACGTCAAGCGCCTTGAAGAGCTGGTTGGCATTCCTGTTGATATAGTGTCTACCGGGCCTGACAGGGTTGAAACAATCGTTCGTCGTCATCCATTTGACTGATTTAAGCTGGAGGTGTTGCTTTGGTTCGCCTTTGAGCGGCAGTTCCTGTTGAATTCGGTCGTGCAAGGTGTTTATTTGTCTACACTTACCACCAGGGTCCGCAGAGGTTGATCAGGCTAGATGGCAAGTGATGAGCGACGAAATTTCCGAAGATATGCCGTAAACTGGCGTGCAAGGGTACTGTTGCCTGATCGTCAGCTTTATGAAGTGACTATTAACAATGCGTCAAAAGGCGGCGTGGCGATAGACTTCGACAGAGTGCTTGCGCTGGGAACCATACTCAAAATTGAGTTCTATATAAAGTATCGCGGCAAAATGAAGCGCATTCGTGCCAAAGTAAAGGTGAGCGCTAGCACTGTTCTATCCGATAATAGAGGTGCGAAACTAGGTCTGCAATTCGTTGAAGTTTCCACTGACAACCTTCATTCCCTAGCCAATGTGCTTCATATTTTGGGCGATGAAAACGAAGATGTTTAGTGGCGAGAATTACTTCGTTCGAAAGTTGAACCTATTCTATTGATCAATCTTTTTCTGGCCTCGCCCTATTAAACCCACGGGATGTGTTTAAGTGTATATTTCTTGGGCGATTAAGTGCGACTTTTTCTTTGTTTGTGATGCCGGCTCACGTCTATTATTAAAGTTGCTTCGCTAAGAATTGTTTTTAACCTCGTCTTCGGTCCTGCAGCATAGCAAAATACGGCTAAGGTAATGGACATAATAAAACTGGAATAATAAATTGAAAAAACAAACACCCAAGGATCCGCAGGCTAAACGCGAAGCGGCTAATTACGAAAACCCAATACCCAGTCGTGAGTTAATCTCCAATGTTCTGGATAAATCCAAGGGTCCAATGACCCACGAGCAACTCTGCAATTCGTTGAGTTTGACGACAGGCGAGAATATCGAAGCACTGCGGCGACGCCTTATCGCCATGGTGCGAGATGGGCAGCTCATTACTAATCGCAAGGGGGCCTTTGGTTTAATTGGAAAAATGGATCTGGTGCGGGGGTGCATACAAGGCCATCGGGACGGCTTTGGGTTTGTGATTCCCTCGGATGGTAGTGCAGATATCTACCTGAGTAGCCGCGAAATGCATAAAGTTTTTGACGGTGATGAAGTCTTGGTAAGAGCAGACAAAGAAGATTTTAAAGGTCGTCGCGAAGGCTCAGTAGTGGAAGTGATAGCGCATAATACGCATCAACTGGTGGGTCGCTATCTTAACGAGCGAGGCAACCACTTTGTTAGCCCTGATAACGCTCGATTAACCCGTGATATTGTCATTCCGCCAGAGCAGACTAATTTAGCTGTGAATGGCCAGTTTGTGGTGGTTGAAATAATTCAGCAGCCCAGCCGTCATCAGAATCCAGTTGGTAAAATCATTGAGGTTCTTGGGAATCATATGGCTCCCGGTATGGAGATTGATGTTGCCATTCGCTCCTATGGAATTCCCCATACGTGGCCTACCGATGTGCAGCAGCAGGTAGAGCAATATACTGCTGAAGTTAAAGAGCAAGATAAGCAGCAACGGATTGATCTGAGAAAGCTACCCTTTGTTACCATTGACGGAGAAGATGCACGAGATTTTGATGACGCAGTGTATTGTGAGTCGAAGCGTTCCGGCGGCTGGCGCTTGTACGTGGCTATCGCTGACGTTTCTCATTATGTTGAAATAAATGGCGCATTGGACAGAGAGGCTGTGGTGCGTGGAAATTCAGTATATTTTCCCGATCATGTGGTTCCGATGTTGCCGCATGTATTGTCCAACGGTTTGTGTTCTTTGAATCCCCATGTCGACCGTTTGTGTATGGTGTGTGAAATGACAGTAAGCGACGGCGGCACGATCAGCGGTTTTACCTTTTACGAAGCGATAATGCATTCTGTCGCGCGTTTGACTTATTCTCAGGTGGGGCAAATGATAGAGGGCACTGAAAAAGCCCGCAATGCTGCCCGCAAGCAGTTTCAAGATGTGGCGCCTCACATTGATCAGTTGTACTCTTTGTACCGGGGGTTGAGAGTCGCCCGCGAGGCGCGCGGAGCGATAGATTTTGAGTCAAAAGAAACGCGGATTATCTTTGATGAACAGCGCAAGATAAAACAGATAGTGCCGACCATAAGAAATGAAGCGCATAAACTTATTGAGGAGTGCATGTTGGCGGCCAATGTAAGTGCGGCTAAATTTCTGGAGGCGCACAAAATTCCAGCGCTCTACCGCGTGCACGACAGTCCATCGGCCGAAAAGCTCGACATGTTGCATGAATTTCTTGCGGAGCTGGGCTTGTCGATGAAGCGCGATGGCGATGTTACGCCTCAAGACTATCGTGACGTGCTTAGTCAGGTGGCTGAGCGGCCGGATGCGCACCTTATTCAAACGGTAATGCTGCGCAGTATGAATCAGGCCGCATATCAGCCTGAAAACTTAGGTCACTTTGGTTTGGCTTATACCGCCTATGCGCATTTTACCTCGCCTATACGCCGTTATCCCGACTTGCTGGTGCATAGAGCCATTCGTGCAGTAATTCGCTCTCCGGTCAGCAGTAAACGCGTTAAGCGCCACCCGGATCGTCCTATCGTTCCCTTTGAGGCTAGTTACCCCTACAGCGGTGTCGACATGTTGCATTTGGGTGAGCAGTCTTCCATCACCGAGCGTCGGGCGGATGAGGCCACGCGAGATGTGCTGAGCTGGCTCAAGTGCGAGTATCTGGAGGATCATGTAGGCGAGGATTTCGATGGTATTGTTAGCGCTGTCACTGGCTTCGGTCTGTTTGTTGAGTTAAAAGACTTTTATGTAGACGGTCTCGTCCACATAACTGCATTGCCGCAGGATTACTACCATCATCAGCCTGCGCAACACAGGCTTGTGGGAGAGAAAACTAGCAAGGTTTTTCGCCTGGGTGATGAGGTGCGTGTCAAGGTAATGCGTGTTAATTTGGATGAGCGAAAAGTCGATTTGGAGCTCATAAAAGTAAATGGCACTCGCAAAAAAGCTACCAATGCTAAAGCGCAACGAAAAAAAAATGCTACACCTGAGAAGGCGCCTAGGCGCTCGGTTAGAAAACGAAAGCCTGCATTGCCACCAGTAAAGTCTGAAGCAGTAGAGAGTTCTGATAAAAATAAATTGTTAATCAACGAGAAAAAAATAAATCCTTGGGTAAAATTAATGAACCGTCTAAAAAGAAAGTAGTTGCTAATACGTCTGCAGCTAAAATTAAGAGCAAAAATAAAAAAGGGGAAGGCAAGGCGGCTAAATGTTCTGAATCAGCATCGCCAGCATTAAAACCGAAAAAATCTAATAAGAAGAAGTTGATTGCTAAAAATATAGCTGGAAAAGATAAAGCTAAGAAAGGTAAAAAAAATACGGACTAAACGGTGGTGGTTTTTCATTTGTTTTTAGCCGTTTTGATGTGTGGTAGCTCAACATGCCCGCAATGGTAAGCATCCATCTGCAGGCGGGTAAGAATTACGTCGCAAAAGTGCGAGTAAAAATTACACTTTCCTTTAGCGCTGTGTCCAAGGGTGAATTTTGGGAGGTTTATTAGGCGGCTTTTAAGAGATATTATGGCAAATCAAGAGTTGGTGTTTGGCATTCATGCTGTGCAGGCTATTTTAAAAGCGGCGCCTCAGCGGGTAGTGAATATTTATCTGTTGCGCGGCAGGCAAGATCTTCGTATTCAAAAAATTGTCGGTGCAGCTGAAGCGGCAGATATTAGCGTGCAGATAATAGACAAGAAGCGAATCGATCGGATGTGTGACGGCAATCATCAGGGCGCTTTGGCGCTGATAGAGCCCGGCCATGCTCTCGACGAGAAGCAGTTGTATGAACTTATTGCCAGATTGGATCGCGACCCGCTTGTGTTGGTTCTCGATGGGGTGACCGACCCCCATAATTTGGGTGCCTGTATTCGAACGGCCGATGCTGCTGGCGTCGATGCCGTGGTAATACCCAAGGATAATTCTGCAAGCATGACCGAGATTGCGAGGAAGGTGGCCTCAGGTGCAGCCGACACAGTGCCTTTGTTTCCAGTAACCAATTTGGCTCGTTGCCTAAAAAAAATGCAGGAGCTTGGGCTTTGGGTCGCAGGGGCTGCTGGCGAAGCCGAACATTCAATATACGACACACGGTTAACTGGACCGCGAGTTATCGTAATGGGTTCAGAAGGCAGTGGTATGCGCAGGCTAACGCGAGATACCTGCGATGAATTGGTCAAAATCCCAATGGCTGGCAGTGTTTCTAGCCTCAATGTATCCGTCGCAGCGGGAGTTGTGTTGTTCGAAGTGGTGCGTCAGCGTCAGCCGGCATAGCTTTGCTGCTCAAAATATGGCTCGAATTGGCCTGGATTTTTGGGTCGCAAGCGTTAAATATCTTTATTTTCTCTCAGTGGTTGCAATGAAGTGATATCCCCCATAAAATACGCCGCCCCAAACCCGTCAATCTAAAAAGATTGGCGACCTCCTTGTTTCAACCGCTAACGCAGTGTTTTGCTGTGGTGGCTAAGAGACTAAACCCGTAAGGAGCAAAGATGCGTCATTACGAAATAATCTTTCTGGTCCACCCGGACCAAAGCGAGCAAGTGCCCGGTATGATCGAGCGCTATTCTTCCAGTGTCACAACTACCGGCGGTAAAGTTCACCGCTTGGAAGATTGGGGCCGTCGCCAGTTGGCGTATTCAATAAATAAAATTCATAAAGCACACTACGTGTTAATGAATGTCGAGTGTACCGAAGATGCTCTCGAAGAGTTGACGACTAACTTCCGTTATAACGATGCCGTATTGCGTAACTTGGTTATTCGTATGGATGAAGTTGTCACCGAAGAATCACCCATCATGAAAGCGGAAAAAGAAAACCGTGAACGGAAAACTCGTACTGATCGTCGCCCTGCAGAAGTGCTGGAAGTCGAACCAGCTACTGAAAACGAAGGTGCAGCAGTAGATGCATCAAAAGATGGGATTGAGGAGGAATAATTATGGCACGCTTTTTTCGTCGTCGTAAGTTTTGTCGTTTTACCGCTGAAGGCGTAAAACAAATTGACTACAAAGATCTTGAAACACTTAAAGCCTATGTGTCTGAAACCGGCAAGATAGTACCAAGCCGTATTACAGGCACTAAAGCGAAATATCAGCGTCAGTTGTCGACTGCAATAAAGCGTGCGCGCTTCGTTGCCTTATTGCCTTACACTGATAGCCAGGAGTAATACTTGATGTATTTTGGTTTTTAGTTGAAGAAAATTTAAGTAATCGATATTTCATATTATTTTAAAGGCTGTTGAAAGATAACAAGCCGTAGCAGCCGGAGGAAAAAATGCGCGCGCTAGCTCTTTTTATCATGCGCGGTCGTTTTCAGGCAGTAATTATTGCTTTGATTGGTAGCTGGGTGCCTCTTTTGTCGCAAGCTGCTCTTGGCATGGTTACTCTTCGCAAAGGCTGGCAGGAAGGTTTGCTGCTTAGTCTTTGGGCCTTGTTACCTCTCCTCGCGGGTTTGTGGATAGGCGATGTCGGCTTTGTATTGGTATACGCCACAAGTGCTGTTCTTTTTGTTACTTACGCTTTAGCGTTGGTTTTGAGAGCAACGGTGTCTTGGTCGCATACCTTATTCCTAGCGGTGGTGTTAAGTATATTTTCGGTGCTAGTGATTAATTTTTTCGTGGCCGACCTTAGTGAAGAGCTAACGGGGGTTTACCGTACGATAATCAAAGATATGGCCTCGTCGGGTGTTGAAGGTGGTGCTGGCTCTGCTCAGGGATTTGGCGGTTTTACATCTATCGAGACGTCCAGTTTAATCGCGTTTTGGATAGGGATAACGTCCATAGCTGGTGTATTGCTTGCGAGGTGGTTTCAAGCTTTGGCTTATAACCCCGGTGGTTTCCAGCGAGAGTTTCACGATCTTCGTTTAAATGTACCTTTGGCCGTAGTTAGTTTATTGGCCTTTTTATTTTGTACGTTTAAGGGTAATGATTATCGTCTGTGGGCCCATCTACTTGGTTTTCCGTTGGCGTTGGCAGGCTTGGGTCTGGTTCACTTTGTAGTGGTAAGGCTGAAGTGGGGCGTGACCCCGCTAGTTTTGATGTATGTTGCACTAATTATTTTCAGCCCATTGGCTGTGGTGTTAATTGTTGCAGCCTTTAGCGATGTTTGGCTCGATTACAGACAAAAATTTATTAAGCAGTGACTCTTTACTGCGAACACATAGAGGAATGCGAGATGGAAGTTATTCTGCTCGAAAAAGTAGGTAAGTTAGGTAGCGTCGGCGATAAAGTTAACGTTAAATCAGGGTTTGGTCGCAACTATCTTGTTCCACAGGGTAAGGCCATTACAGCAACCTCCAAAAATCTTGAAGACTTTGAAGTGCGTCGTTCTGAGCTGGAACTGGCCGCAGCAGACAAAAGAGAGTCCGCTGTTATCCGAGCGGGCCAACTGCAAGCGTTGGTTGTTACCATCACCGCTAAAGCAGGTGACGAAGGTAAATTATTCGGTTCTATTGGAACGCGCGATATTGCGGAAGCCATTACCTCGGCGGGTGTTGCTGTTGCTAAAGCGGAAGTTAAGCTTCCTCAGGGCACATTGCGTGAAGTGGGCAAATACGAAGTGGATGTGCAGTTGCACGTTGATGTTACGCAGATTGTGCAATTGGTTGTTGAAGCCGAATAATATTATATTCTGCTATTGGTTAGACTTTAGACTCTTCAGTATGTACTCCAAGAGCTTGGTCGCTGCGATTTAGCAACTTCCACACGCGAATTGGTGCACGATAAAAGGTGCTGGTGCAGAGCGAAAGCTCGCACGAGCACCTTTTTTTTTGGAATTTCGCTGCTCGCACCTTTATCGTCGACGGGCTACAATGCACCCTCTCATCCATAAGCAGATATTGAATACGTAACATGTCGGAATTTGAGCCCCAAGATTACCCCGAATACGATGACGCGCCCTCGCTGGGCAATGTTTTGGACGTAATGCCCCATTCGCTGGAGGCGGAGCAATCAGTTCTCGGCGGTTTGATGCAAGATGCTGCAAATTTCGATGCGGTTGCTGAGCTACTATCAGACACCGACTTTTTTAAAGCCGCACACAGTAAAATATTCAAAAGCATGGTGACTCTGCTGGCGCGTGATCAGCCCATTGATGTTATTACCGTTTCAGAGGATCTCAGTCAGCACGAAACGCTATCTGCTGCGGGTGGGCTCGATTACCTGACTGATTTAGCGACCAATGTCCCCAGTAGTGCCAACGTTGTTGCTTACGCCAAAATTGTACGGGAGAGGGCGACGCTGAGGCAGTTGATCTCAGCGGCAACAGAAATCACCCGTGCCAGTTACAACCCGGCCGGTTTAGGTTCGGATGATTTGTTACAGCTGGCAGAGCGCAGCGTGTTGCAAATATCTGAAGAGCGCCCTAAAGAAGGTGGCTTTATTGGCGTTAATGCGCTTCTAAAAAAGGCAGTAGAAAAGATAGATTATCTGTTTCGCTCGGACTCGGACATCACCGGAGTCTCCACAGGTATCAATGAGCTAGATGCTAAAACATCGGGCTGGCAGAGTGGTGAATTGATCATATTGGCCGCTCGTCCCTCCATGGGCAAGACCGCACTGGCTTTAAATTTTGTTGAAGCGGCCATTCTTACACAGGAAAAACCCGCACTAGTATTCAGTATGGAAATGCCGTCAGACTCTTTAGTTATGCGTATGTTATCTTCAATGGGGCGCATCGATCAGGGGCGCTTAAGAAACGGTCAGTTGACCGAGGAAGACTGGCCCAAACTCGAGATGGCTGCGCGAAAGTTAAAAGACAAGAAGTTGTTTATCGATGATACCGCTGCACTAACTCCAAACGAAGTGCGTGCTCGTGTGCGGCGAGTGGTTCGGGAGCATGGCAACCCAGGACTGATTATGATCGACTACTTGCAGTTGATGCATGTAGGTGGCAACAGTGATGGCCGCACACAAGAAATTTCCGAAATTTCACGCTCCATGAAAGCCCTTGCAAAGGAATACGAATGCCCGGTAGTTGCGCTATCGCAGCTAAATCGAGGGGTAGAACAACGTCCCAATAAGCGACCAATGAACTCTGATTTGAGGGAGTCTGGCGCCATTGAGCAGGATGCCGATGTGATATTGTTTATTTATCGAGACGAATACTACAACGAGGAGAGCCCAGACAAAGGGATCGCCGAGTTGATTATCGGCAAGCAGCGCAACGGTGAAATTGGCACCTGCAGGGCAGCATTTGTGGGTAAATTTACGCGATTCGACAATCTAGCCCCTGAATATTTTCAAAACTAAGCCTGTAAATGCCATCTTTATTGCTCTTTCCTTTTTAGATAATATTTTGTGGTGTAGGGCTTACCCCGTGCGGCTAGCCGGTTTGTTTGCTTATTAGTTTTCTGTTTTTGCTTAAAAAGTAGGCGATAGCGCTTGTGCGTTGCAGTGCAGCACATGTATTATCGCGCCCTCAGAAAATCTGTTTGTTTGTAACTCGCGTGTGTTTGAGCTTATGCAAATTTTTCACTATATTCAAAGTGTGCGGCAAGCCTTGGCTGCCGCGCGTACAAGAGGCGATACAGTCGCTTTTGTTCCTACTATGGGCAATCTTCACGATGCCCACATAGCACTGGTGAAGACGGCCCAGAAGCACGCTAACGTGGTTGTTTGCAGCATATTTGTCAATCGACTTCAGTTTGGTTTAAATGAAGATTGGGACAAATACCCCAGAACTTTAGAGAATGATATTCAAAAACTTAGAAGCGCCAAATGCGATTTTTTGTTTTGCCCCGATGAGCACGAAATTTACCCCAACGGTATGGATAAACAAACGCGGGTAATAGTGCCATCGATGGCTCATGTGTTGTGCGGCGCTAGTCGTCCAGGTCACTTCGAAGGCGTGACTACGGTAGTGACAAAGTTGTTTAATATAGTGCAGCCGAATGTTGCCATTTTTGGAGTAAAAGATTTCCAGCAACTGGCCATAATACGTCGTATGGTTGAAGACTTATGCATGTCCGTGGAAGTTGTAGCTGGCGATATTGTGCGCGAGGCAGACGGTTTGGCGATGAGTTCGCGCAATCATTTTATTGCCACAGAGGAGCGCCTTAAGGCTAATCAGCTCAACAAAAGTTTGAGGTGGATCTGTGAGCAGCTTGCGCTGGGTAATCGCGATTTTCAGTCTCTTGAACTTACCGCCAAGGCACGGATACACGAAGCCGGGTTTCGGCCAGATTACGTGAGTATCTGTCATAGCAAAACCCTTGAGCCCGCAGCTGATGACGACGAAGCCATGACGGTGCTTGGGGCAATGTATACGCGAGCAGCTCGATTAATAGACAACGTGTCACTCGAGCTGTGAAGGTATTGAAATAATGGCTTGTATGTGGTCTATTGTGACCAACAACTGCGGGTTAACACTTTAACTAATAGATATTTTTTTGGAGTAAATGTTATGCAAATTACCCTTCTTAAAGGTAAATTGCACATGGCCTTTGTTACCCAGGCGGAGCTTTGGTATGACGGTTCTTGCGCAATAGATGCGGAACTGGTGAAGCTGGCCGGGTTGAGAGAGTTTGAGCAAATTGATATATACAATGTCGATAATGGCGAACGTTTTACCACCTACGTTATTCTGGCCGATGCAGGCTCAAAAACCATTTCCATGAATGGCGCGGCCGCGCGCAAGGTTCAAGTGGGAGATCGTGTGATTATTGCCGCTTACGGTCAGTGTACCGAGGCAGAGGCCGAGAAATTTAAACCCCGCCTGGTGTATTTAAAAAGCGGAAACGTCATCGATCGAACATCCAATGCCATTCCAGTTCAGGTCGCTTAGCGCTCGTTGAGAGGTGTCACCTGCCGCTCGATATTTCAGTATCTTCCTCGCATTTCGATCATGGCGCAAATCCTGGCGTGGTGATCCGCTCCAGGTATAATACTAAATTAATCAGTTGAATCTACTGCGACCGCCTAATCGACTGAAAATAAAGCGTTTTTCATTTTTTTGAGACTCACCCATAGGGTGGCTATGCGATTCTCTCATAAATGCAAAAATCCGCTCTATTTTCAGCACCTTAGACGCCCTCGCTACGATCCAACTGATTTATTGTCTCAGTTCGCTAGTCAAAACTATGCACTTTAGTGCAAGGCTTTAGCTACGACACATTTATGTTTGTCTGTTTAGTTTAGTTTAAGTGAAGTGAGTAGGCATTTTGGGTCGATAGTTTACGGTGTGTGGTCGACAGGTAATATCACAGATGGGATAGCTCAGGAGTATTTGGAGTATCATAGAGGCCCGTCTAATGGAGATACGGGAAATATCTTACTGGAATATTGAGGCTGGTGAGGACTTTTAGTCCTCTTTCTTTCAACCTATGGACTTTCAGTCCATAGGTTGAGTTAGGATAATGGAGTGGATACATTCTTTTTGTTTCTCCGCGTGATCAGGCATTTAAGCACTTATACTCAAACGCCCAAATGCCGCTCACTTACGTTGTTTGAGGAAGCTTTGCACATATTGTCGTGTCAGGCACAGGATTGCTTATTCGAGGCGCAGGACTGTGTAATGATAGGGGATGATTTTTCACAGATATAAAAGGGGTGCAAAACACAGGGATGCAAGGCGGTCTAGTGAAGACGGGAAAGTTTGACCCTCGCGACCTGGAACATGGCATCACGCTAGAAAAAACACTGAACCCATTGCCGGCCTTGTCGAATTTATCGATCAAAATTAATTGCACTTAATCTCGCCTATTGTTTGCCCTTTTGTGCTGAAAGTTGACAGGAGTAAAAAGTGCGGTGTTTCATTGCTGTTTCAAAAGACCGAGACGCGTTATCATGCGTCACCATCCTTTTTCACAATAACATAATCTCAAATCACCGAATTGGGGGTCTCCATGTCCGAACATAAATCCTACCCTGTGCCAGACGCTATCGCCAAAAATGCCCACATTGATGCGGCTCGATACCGAGACATGTACAGCAATTCCATTGCTAATCCCGATGCATTTTGGGCCGAGCAAGCCGAGTTATTTTTAAGTTTGGAGAAAACGTGGGATAAGGTCTCCAGCTTCGATTTTTACACAGGCGATATCGCCTGGTTTAGTGGGGCAAAACTAAATTTAACGAGTAATTGTATCGATCGCCACTTGCCCGATCGCGCCGATCAGGTAGCGATCATTTGGGAGGGGGACGATCCCGAAGACCAAGCCGAGATAAGCTATCAAGAGCTTTATCATCATGTCTGTCGTTTTGCCAACGTGCTTAAAGCGCGAGGGGTTAAAAAAGGTGATCGCGTATGCATTTACATGCCGATGATACTCGAGACAGTATACGCCATGCTCGCTTGTGCGCGCATTGGCGCGGTTCATTCGGTGGTATTTGGTGGGTTTTCGCCAGAGGCTTTAAAAGACAGAATTGTTGATTCCGACTGCCGTGTTGTAATTACCTCCGATGAAGGTGTGCGCGCTGGCAAGGCCATCCCCCTAAAAGAGAATACCGACAAAGCCGTTTTGAATTGCCCCAATGTTCACAGCGTGATTGTTGTGAAGCGAACGGGCGCAGATATCGCATGGAATGAGAGCTGCGATTTGTGGTATCACGAATTGTGTGAGCAGGAGAGCGATCAATGCGAAGCGGAATTGATGGACGCCGAAGACCCCTTATTTATACTTTACACCTCGGGTTCAACGGGTAAACCCAAAGGAGTCATGCATACGACAGCGGGTTACTTGTTGCAAGCGGCCATGACTCATAAATACACATTCGACTACCAAGAGGGCGAAATTTTTTGGTGTACCGCTGATGTTGGTTGGGTTACGGGCCACACATATACGGTCTACGGCCCACTGGCGAATGGAGCTACCACCTTAATGTTTGAGGGCGTGCCGAACTACCCCACTCCTGCCCGTTGCTGGGAAGTGTGCGACAAGCATCAGGTGAATATTTTTTACACCGCACCCACCGCCATTCGAGCGTTAATGGGGCAGGGTAATCATTATGTCGAGCAAAGCTCTAGAAAATCCATACGCATACTCGGCACCGTGGGTGAGCCCATTAACCCAGAGGCCTGGGAGTGGTATTACCATATCGTTGGCGAAGATCGCTGCCCCATTGTCGACACCTGGTGGCAAACAGAAACAGGCGCACATATGATTACGCCGCTTCCCGGCGCCATGGCGACGAAACCGGGCTCAGCCAGTTTGCCATTTTTTGGCGTGCAGGCGGTACTTTTAGATGAAAAAGGTGCCGAAATCGAGGGCGTCGGCGAAGGTAACCTGGCCATAAAATCGTCTTGGCCCAGTCAGATACGCTCAATATATGGCGACCATCAACGCATGATCGCTACCTATTTTACGACCTATCCGGGCTATTATTTTACCGGTGATGGCGCCCGTCGTGACGAAGACGGCTATTATTGGATAACAGGTAGAGTGGACGATGTCATTAATGTCTCGGGTCACCGTATGGGCACTGCCGAAGTCGAAAGCGCCTTGGTACTGCACGATAAAGTTGCCGAAGCTGCAGTGGTTGGGTTTCCTCACGACGTCAAAGGGCAGGGGATATACGCCTACGTCACACTTATGACCGGTGAAATACCTTCAGATGAATTGAAAAAAGAGTTAGTGGCATTGTGTGTAAAAGAAATTGGTGCGATTGCCAAACCAGATATTATTCAGTGGGCTCCTAACTTGCCCAAAACACGCTCGGGCAAAATCATGAGAAGAATTTTGCGTAAGGTTGCCGCCAATGAACTCGAGAATTTAGGAGACACGTCCACTTTGTCTGACCCCGCTGTGGTAGATGATTTGATTAGTAACCGGCATCATAAATAAGATAAAAAAGTGTCTGCTGTTTAGCGTTTTTTTGAGAACAGCTCTATTAATTGAAGTTACATGCAACATGCTTACGTAAAGCTATAGGATATAAACTTGAAAATCGAAAAAAACAGTATTGTAAGTGTTCACTATACTTTAACAGCGGAAGACGGCAGCTTAATAGACACCTCTGTGGGTGACGAGCCGCTTTTATATTTGGCGGCCTCTGGTCACGTAATTCCCGGGCTCGATAATGCGCTAATGGGTCTGATTGTCGGCGATAAAAAACAAGTGGTCGTGCAGCCAGCCGAAGGTTATGGCCCTGTTTATCCCGACCTTATCCAAGAGTTGCCTCGGGTGCTGTTTGAAGGCGTGGAAAAAATTGAAGTGGGTATGGAGTTTCAAACCGAAGACAGTGATGGCGAAGCGCAATATGTTATCGTCACCGGAATAACTGACGAAAATATCACTGTTGACGGAAATCACGATTTGGCCGGAATGGTGTTAAGTTTTGATGTGTCTATTGAAGCCATCCGCGAGGCAACCCCAGAAGAAATAGATCACGGCCACGTGCATTAACAAGGCGTACCTTGGTGTCAATAACGCTTACATTAAATCGTCAACCCTGTTTAGGAATAATGAGTGAACGGAAAAATATCAGCCAAAGTTAGCCCCGAACATACCCTAGAGGTATTGTCACATTTTGAAGTTGCTCGACTCGCTCATCATCGCGATAAAGAGGTTTACGAATCTTTTCGTCGCTGTGCGCTCGCGGTTTTGAATACCGGTGCTGAAACTGACGATACCAAGGAGATTTTGGAGAAGTTTAGCGACTTTTCGGTTGAGGTTATTCAGCAAGAGCGAGGCATAAAGATTGAGATTATTAATGCGCCAGAAAATGCCTTTGTTGATGGAAAAATGATTACCGGTATTAAAGAGCATTTGTTCTCGGTATTACGTGACATTATTTACATCAACAATGAACTGCGCGAAAATCGCGATATTGATTTAAGTCATCCGGAAGGCATAACAAACGGCGTGTTTCATATACTTCGCAATGCGAGTTTGTTGAAGACGAATTCAAATGTAAATATTGTTGTGTGTTGGGGTGGTCATTCTATTAACGAGGTAGAATATAACTACTCGAAAGAAGTTGGCTATCAAATGGGCTTGCGCGGTCTTGATATTTGCACAGGCTGCGGCCCCGGTGCAATGAAAGGGCCCATGAAGGGCGCGACCTTTGGCCATGCAAAAATGCGTTTTTCCGGCCGCTATATCGGCATAACCGAACCGGGGATTATCGCAGCGGAATCCCCTAACCCCATTGTTAATAAGCTCGTTATTATGCCCGATATTGAAAAGCGTTTAGAGGCTTTTGTGCGCTTGGGACACGGCATTGTGGTATTTCCTGGCGGGGCCGGTACGGCAGAAGAAATATTGTATATTCTCGGCGTACTATTGCATCCAGACAATAAAGATATTCCCTTTCCACTTATTTTTAGCGGCCCCGAATCGTCAAAAGATTATTTTGAAAAAATACACGAGTTTATCGGTATTGCCTTGGGCGAAGAGGCGCAATCAAAATATGAAATTATTATTGATAACCCTGTGCTTCTAGCACAGAAAATGAAATTGTATATGGAGGAGGTTCAGGCCTACCGAAGAAAGACGCAAGATGCCTACTATTTTAATTGGGTGTTAAAAATTCCTGAGGATTTACAGCGACCGTTTAGTCCAAATCATGACAATATGGCGCAGCTGGATTTGCATTACAAACAGGATAAACATAGCTTGGCGGCTAATCTTAGGCGAGCCTTTTCGGGTATTGTAGACGGCAATGTTAAGGAACATGGGATTCGTGCTGTGGCGGAAAAAGGTCCCTATGAAATTCATGGCGATAAAGCAATTCTTGCTCCTCTAGGTAAGTTGCTGCGCGAGTTTGTGGCGCAGAAGCGAATGAAAATACCCACCAGGGAATACGTGCCTTGTTATAAAATTGTTGAATAAGTTATATTCCCGTCGAATACATTGTAACTGTCTTTAAAGGTGAATTGAAGTTTGTCAGACGAAGAACGCTTTCAACAAATGCTCGGTGACGATGTTGTGCCCATCATCGTTCCGGCGCGCGTTGCAATAAATAAGGATAAAGAACGCGATATCGACAAGCACAACCGTAGGCTTGCGGCAATGGAAATTAACGTCTCGCAAGAGGACCCGCTGTCATCTTCGCCTGTGGTCATGGTTGAGCCCATGGCCCTGCTCACCTTTCGGCGTCCGGGTGTGCAGCACGGCGTTTTTAAAAAACTGCGCTTGGGTAAATATACCTTGGATGCGTGCCTTGATCTGCATCGATTAAATGTTGAAGCAGCGCGTAAAGCCGTATACGAGTTTGTATGCGACTGCGTAAATCACGATGTACGCGCGGCATTGATCACGCACGGCAAAGGGGAGGGGCGTGAAAAGCCGGCCATGCTAAAATCTTGTGTTGCACATTGGCTACCGCAAATTGATTCAGTACTGGCATTTCATACCGCCCAAAAACAACACGGCAGCTACGGTGCAACCTATATAATGTTGAAAAAGAGCGACCAAAAAAAAATTGAAAACAAAGAAAAAAACTGAAGTAAACATCTATAGCCTCGACTTTTTTGTGGGTGATCTATGAATGGCCTATGGCCGGGCTGCTTGTCAGTAGGCTTTTCTCGCTTGCTAATTTTTATTCTGCAAATTCACAATCGGTACTCGGGGCGTTTAAGTCTTGTTAGATAATTCACCGGTGACTAGTGCGGAGCAGGCCAAAACTTCAATGGATGGGTTCTTGCTTTCTCGCCATTGGTTTGATGTGAAAAAACGCAGCGGACGCGGCAATGAGCCTGGCTTGCATCTGGAATATTGGCTGACCTCCAGTCGCGGCCCTATCAGACTAGTATTTGACAATCAATCTGCCGTTTTTTTTATCGCTGATAGTGAGTTGGAAAATGCAGTCGCTCACTTGACTTCCTTGTTCACAATGGAATCCACCCGTTGGCATAGCCGTGCCCTGGCGCTTAAGTCTTTTAGTCACGAAAGTGTTCATGCCATATATTTTGCCCGTCAACGCGATCTATATCAGGCGAGGGAGTTTTTAAAGCAACAGGGTCTTACGCCCCTAGAAGCCGA
>JBLHGN010000012.1:0-29104 GCA_047616325.1 Lentisphaeria bacterium | reverse complement strand
GCTATTACATCCAGGTTGGTATTGGCTAAACATGTTTCTACTTTTTTTACCATCAACTCTTCAACTCTCATACCTTCGCTCCTCGTTCTTACTTTAGCCGTTAAGTTCCGGCAGACATTTTTATTTTGCCCTATAATTCCAAGCTACAAAGTCAATTATTAAATTTGGCCTTACAGCCAAAGATGGCCTACATTAGGTGTGCAATAGGTCTCCAGATTATTGACCTTCATCACACATTGTATTGACGCCAATCAGTACCGATCAATTAATACCGCAAAGTTTTAATAGTCAGAAGTGGCTGCTTGACCGCTACCTGCTTTGCTTATATTGAAACCGTTACCTAACATTAAAAATGTGGCTTGTACCTTTGAGTGCCAGATAGGCATTGCCAGAAAAACGTGATCGGTGTACTGTTCGCACCAAATAGTTAATCTGTCAAAGGCTCCATTTTATCCATGCGCAATCTCTCCGACCTTTTTGAAAATAATAAACGTTGGGCCGAAAAAATTAAGGCCAGCAGCCCAGATTTCTTTCAAAAGCTGTCCGAACAGCAAAACCCCGAATACCTATGGGTGGGCTGCTCGGATAGCCGAGTGCCCGCCAACGAGATAGTGGGCATGCTGCCCGGTGAAATATTCGTTCACCGCAATATTGCTAACTTGGTCATACATACAGACCTTAACTGCCTATCCGTTATTCAGTTTGCCGTCGAGGTGTTGAAGGTTAAGCACATTATTGTCTGCGGTCACTATGGTTGCGGCGGTATAAAGGCCGCAATGGAAAATAAAGACCATGGCCTAATTGACAACTGGCTACGAAATATCAAAGACATCCACCGTCACTACCACGAACAAATTGATGCTCTTGACGACGAAGCGGCAAAGGTGAATTTACTGTGTGAGCTGAACGTGGTTGAACAGGTCTCCCATGTCTGTCAAACCAACATTGTGCAACGCGCGTGGAAAATCGGGCAGGACCTAACCGTTCATGGCTGGATTTACAGTATTGAAGACGGCATTCTAAAAGATCTCAATGTAGACGCCTCCACTGGTGACGAAATTGCCGAAATACACAGAATATAAACAACAGCCCTTAAGCGAGCAGTGCACATGAGACTGGTTTCCTGGAACGTTAATGGCATTCGTGCCGCAATAAAGAAAGACTTTAGTAATTCGTTGACCGCCATGGACACCGATGTACTCTGCCTGCAGGAAACCAAGGCGCAGGACGAACAGGTGGTAGAAGCGCTGGCCGATATAAAAGGTTACACAGTACATACTAATTCTGCCGAGAAAAAAGGCTATTCCGGCACCGCGATACTCAGCCGTACGGCGCCACTACGCGTACAATACGATATGGGGATTGCCGAGCACGACCAGGAAGGGCGGGTTATTGCGGCGGAGTATGAGCACTTTATTTTGGTTACCGTGTACACACCAAACTCTGGCAGCGAACTAAAGCGCCTGAGCTACCGACAACAGTGGGACCGCGACTTTCTAACTTACTTACAAACCCTCGAGCAAACAAAACCGGTGGTGGTGTGTGGCGATTTAAATGTTGCCCACCGCGCCATTGACCTCGCCCGCCCCAAGCCAAATTACAACAAATCAGCCGGCTATATGCAGGAAGAAATCGACGGCATCGACAATCTCATCGATGCCGGCTTTATCGACACGTTTCGACACCTAAAACCAGAAGACCAAAAGTACAGCTGGTGGAGCTATCGAGCCGGCGCTCGAGAAAAGAACGTCGGCTGGCGGATAGATTACTTCCTCACCTCTGCGAGTTTAGCCGAGCATGTACACGATGCCGATCTTCTCAACCATGTAATGGGCTCCGATCACTGCCCTGTTTCACTAGACCTAAAGTTCTAATCTTTTCAACTGATTAATTTAGGATAATCACAATGATGGCAGTGCCAAAGCAAAAGACTGCCGGCACTTCGCGAGGGAGCCCAGTGCTCTACCATTTGTCTCGCGGCCTTGGGAGTGAGTTTTTGCCCACACCGCTTCAATTTGGTCAACGAATGTAAAGTAATGAGGTCGTCGGCGGGAAACAAGTCGGCTCTGCCCAACGAAAACATTAAATAGACCTCGGCGCTCCAGCGACCAAAACCACGTAGCGGTGTGATTGCAATGATAGCATTCTCGTCAGTCATTTGTTCGAGAGCGTCCGGATCAAACTCGCCAGCAACGATAGCCCTTGCCAAGCCTTTGGCATACTCGGTTTTACGCTGCGACAAGCCCGCCGCGCGCAGTTTCTCTTCTTTTATCGCTAGTAAACTGGGTGCATCTATAGCGGATAACACCCCGAACACTGGTTGTTTAATGGTGGCTGCAGCTTTGGTGGATATTTGCTGACTGACAATGGTGGTTAAAAAGGCTTCGAATCCGACGGGGTTTTGCCTGGGCGGTGGGTAGCCTATGAGGTTAATAGCACCGGCTACATCCTTGTCGCGCAGAGCTATGGAGTCTAAGCTCTTTTAAATGGTATTTTTGTTCACAAATTTTTAACTTCTTGTAGTCGCGCATGTACGCACATTTAATCCTCAAGTCGGTACTTTTCGTGAATAATTCGCTCAAACTCTGGCGTCGGGTATTGCGAGCTGATGAGGTAGACGGTAATGTTGCATCCCTTCGAATATAATAATATTAATTGGTGGTGAGTGTTGATGAGTAATGCTGTTTTGGTGTTAAAAGCCCCCCTTTCTGGCCCGTTGGTTGCGTTAGAAAACGTACCTGATCCGGTTTTTGCCCAAAAAATGGTGGGTGACGGTATCAGTATCGACCCCGTGACCCAAAGCCTACTCGCCCCTTGCGATGGCAAAGTAGTTCAACTTCACCGCGCGGGGCATGCCATTACTATTGAGGCCGCCAATGGCCTAGAAATCATGATGCATATCGGTATCGACACCGTGGGCCTTAACGGCGTCGGCTTCACCCCAAAAGTGGCCATGGGCGATGTGGTAAAGTGCGGCGACACGCTCATTGAATTCGATGCAGACTTTATCGCCACCAGAGCCAAAAGTTTGCTGACTCAAATCATCATCACCAATACAGATCAAGTTGAAAAGTTTAGCTACAGCTCAGGTTTTGCCAATGTTGGTGAAGATGTAGTGCTGACGCTTGTAGCAAAAGGCCAACAGGCTTCCAGCGCAACAGACACGTTCAAAGCCATAACATCTAGCAATATTGCCGTTCCCAACCCTACCGGTTTACATGCCCGACCAACCGCCCTATTGGTTGGCGAAGCTAAGAAATTCGCCTCGGTAATACACCTATATAAGGGTGGTGTTCAGGCCAACGCTAAAAGCCTGGTAAGCATTATGGGTCTCGAAGTTAACTGTGGCGATATTGTGCACTTCGTCGCCACCGGTGAAGACGCACAGCAGGCCATTGATACCTTGCTTCTTCTAATGGAAAGCGGTCTAGGTGAAGATTGCCCACCTTTGAGAACCCGTACTGCCCAGGAAACAGACGATGCAGAGGAAGTTGCGGAAGTCGCCACACAGCCTTCCGACCCCAAGCTAATGCGAGGCGTGACGGCTTCGCCAGGCCTCGCCATCGGTCAAGTAGTGCAGCTAAAGCGCGAAGAAATAAAGGTGGAGGAACACGCCACCGATTCAGCGCAAGAGCGCAACTCAGTAGACCAAGCATTCAAACAAGCCTTTGTGCAACTACAAACGCTTCACGACAAAATGGAAGACCCAGACAAAGCGGCCATTTTTAGCGCCCATCAAGAGCTGCTGCAAGACCCTGAGCTAGTGGGACACACCTACGGATTGATTGATGACGGTAAGAGTGCTGCATTTGCGTGGAAGGAGGCATACTCCAAGCAGGCGTCACAGCTTGGAAAGCTGAAAAATGAACTGTTGGCCGCGCGTGCCAATGACCTCCGCGACGTGGGTCGTCGCGTTTTGCAATTAGTGCTTGGCCTGAAAACCGATCAGGAGGAATTGCCGCCCAACACCATACTTATTGCCGAAGATTTAACCCCTTCCGACACCGCCAATATCGATCGAGAGAAGGTGCTGGGCTTCTGCACCATGACCGGCGGCTCTTCTTCCCACGTTGCCATTCTCGCTCGCGCCATGAACCTTCCCGCCATCGCAGGCATTGAAGCGCGCGCACTAAAGATTGAAAACGGCACCATGGTTATTATGGATGCGGGCAAAGCCACGCTTCGACTTAATCCTTCAGCCGACGAAGTTGAACATCTTCAAAAAGAGCAATCCGAACACGCCATCAAGCACAAACGCGAATTGGACAGCGCACTTTTACCGGCCATCACAAAAAATGGCCGCCGCATGGAAGTGGTTGCCAACATCACCGGCGCCGAAGACGCAGCCGAAGGCAAACGTCTTGGCAGCGAGGGTGTAGGTCTTTTGCGCTCAGAATTCCTATTTATGAACCGGACCACAGCACCCAGCGAAGAAGAGCAATTCACCTCGTACCAAAATGTAGTCAAGGCACTGGGGCCGGATCAACCTCTAATCATTCGCACGCTGGATGTTGGCGGCGACAAACCCCTGCCCTATCTGCCCATCGCCACCGAAGAAAACCCGTTTTTGGGCCTGCGCGGCATACGTGTGATGCTTCAACGCACTAACATGTTCCGCACCCAATTGCGCGCCATCTTGCGTGCCGGGCAAGAAGGTAAGGTTCACGTGATGTTCCCCATGGTTACCACCATGGAAGATTTGCGATCCGCCAAAGCCCTGCTCGAAGAAGAGCGCGTTAAGCTAAATTTAAAACCCATTCCAATAGGCATAATGGTCGAAGTGCCCACCACGGCCATTATGGCGGAACAGTTTGCCAAGGAAGTGGATTTCTTCTCTATCGGCACCAACGACTTAACCCAGTACACCCTGGCGATAGATCGCGGCCACCCCACGCTGGCTGCGCAAGCGGATGGACTTAACCCTGGGGTATTAAATTTAATAGCAATGACAGTAAAAGGTGCCCATAGGCACAACAAGTGGGCTGGTGTATGCGGGGGTATTGCCAGCGACCCTATTGCCGTCCCGATTTTATTGGGCCTGGGTGTGGATGAACTGAGTGTAAGCGTGCCTAGTATCCCGGCCATTAAGGCACAAATTCGCGATCTGGATATGAAATACTGTAACGAAGTTGCACAACAAGCCCTACGACAAGACACCGCTGCAGATGTACGTGCCCTTTTGACAGAGTCTCAAAACATTTAAATACCGCATAATAATCGTAAAAATATGACAAAAAAGATCTTACGCTCGCGCAGGCCTGCCCGTTTGCGGTGTGCAAAGATTACAATAATTTTTAGGAGATTTTGATGAAACTACACGACGCCATTTTTGGCATGCTCCAAAAGCTAGGAAAATCGTTAATGTTGCCGGTGTCCGTCCTGCCGGCAGCGGGCATTTTACTGGGGGTCGGCGCAGCCGAGTTTGCAGTACTTCCAGATATTGTATCGCAGACGATGAAATCAGCAGGCGATGCTATTTTTGCCCATATACCTTTGTTATTCGCTATTGGTGTAGCCCTGGGTTTCACAAAAAATGACGGTGTGGCAGCCCTAGCCGCCACCGTCTGCTACTACGTCATGGTAACCACCTTGGAGGCCGTCGCCACGTCACAGGGTATTGATATAACCGTTGACGAAGGTAAAAACTTAATCAATACGGGTGTATTCGGTGGGATACTCTCCGGTATTGTAGCGAGTTACCTGTTTAACAAATACCATCGCATTCAGCTGCCAGACTACCTTGGTTTTTTTGGCGGCAAACGTTTTATACCCATTGCCTGCTCTTTTGCCGCCATCGCCATGGGCGTGGCATTGAGTTTCATATGGCCTCCCATAGGCAGCGCTATCGCCTCTTTCTCTAAATGGGCATCTCAGGGCAATCCTACTTTAGCCTTTGGTATATACGGTTTTGTCGAACGTCTTTTAATTCCCTTGGGTCTGCACCATGTTTGGAATTTACCATTTTTCTTTCAAGTAGGGGCTTTTGTTGATCCAAACACGTTAGAAACAGTGACCGGCGAGTTGCAGCGTTATACGTCTGGGGATCCCACCGCGGGAAATCTGGCAGGTGGATATCTCTTCAAGATGTGGGGTCTCCCCGCTGCAGCAATAGCCATTTGGCATTCAGCCCGCCCAGAAAACCGTGCAAAAGTAGGCGGTATTATGGTGTCGGCTGCGTTAACCTCTTTTATAACGGGTATTACTGAACCGATAGAATTTGCCTTTATGTTCGTCGCACCTGTACTGTATTTAATACACGCTATCATGGCATCTGCCGCTTTTGTAATATGTATTGAATGGGGCATTAAACACGGCACTACCTTTTCCCACGGTCTTATCGACTACTTAGTGCTGTTCAGCAATTCAAGCCGCGCTGGCTGGTTGTTGGTTCTTGGCCCTGTATGGGCCGCGCTTTACTACATCGTGTTCCGCGTTGCCATCGTTCACTTCAACTTACTCACTCCAGGTCGTGAAGTAGAATCTGCTGATGTTAAGGCTGCTGTGGCCGAAGGTGAAGGTGGCTTCCCTCAGCAGTTGGTAATAGCTTTTGGCGGTAAGAGTAATATCGATTCACTAGACGCCTGTATAACCCGTTTGAGAGTTGGCCTAAAAGACATCCGCAAAGCAGACCAAAGCCAATTAAAAACATTGGGAGCTACTGGGGTACTGATAGTAGGCAATAATATGCAGGCGATATTCGGCACTCGCTCAGAAAACTTAAAAACAGATATGGAAATCTACTTACAAAATGCCGGTGACGATGCCGAACTCAACGGACAAAATATCCAGAGTTCTGCTTCACCGGTAGAAGCCAGCGCCCTACCACAAGCAAAAGCGAAACTCGATGCCGAAGCGATTAAGAAAGTGTCTGCTTTTGTCGCTGGTGTCGGTGGAGCAAAAAACATCAAAAATGTTGCGGCTTTTGCATCTACGCGCTTGCGCTTGGAGCTAGAAAACGAGACGGATATCGACCAAGCTTCACTGGAAGCAGCGGGTGTGGCGGGGATTATGAAGCTTGCTGGAAATACATTGCACTTGATTGTAGGTCTCGACGCCGACCGGTACGCGGAAGAGATGAAGGGACAAATCGCTTAGCACGTTACATATAATTTAAATAAGAAAAGAGTAAAAGCCCCTCAGCACTTAGTGCTTGAGGGGCTTTTTTTAGAACTGCGCCGATGGCGTAGATTTGGATAGTTCAATTTCGCCTTCCGACATATCTGCAGCGATATCGGCAAACAGCGGCGTAGACAAGTAGCGTTCACCCGTGTCGGGCAACATGCACACTATATTGGAACCCTCTGTTGCCGTTTTACACACTTCGAGCGCAGCGGCGAATGTGCCTCCGGCAGAAATCCCGACAAAAATACCCTCGCGCTGCGCCAGCGCTTTCGAACATAGCAAAGCGTCTTCGTTTTTAACGGGAAGCAGCGTATCAAATAATTCTTGCGAGACGGCGTCTTCGGTCAACTTGGAAATAAAATCTGGCGTCCACCCCTGCATCGGGTGAGGCTTAAAGCTAGGATGGCTCTCGGGAACACCGATAGCGTCGTGGGACTGGGGTATATGACTGGCAACAATCGGGGCCGATTCAGGTTCGCATACAACCACTTTCGTGTTTTTACTTCTTGCTCTCAAAACCCGCGCCACACCTTTTAAGGTACCGCCCGTACCATAGCCCGTCACCCAATAATCTAAAGACTGACCGTCAAAGTCTTTCAATATTTCTTCGGCGGTAGTACGCGAATGCATATCGGCATTGGCTTCGTTTTCAAATTGACGGGTGAGAAACCAACCGTGGGTCTCGGCCAGCTCCATCGCCTTTCGCAACATACCCGTACCCTTCTGGGCCGCCGGAGTTAACACTACCTTTGCGCCAAGAAAACGCATCAGCCTACGGCGCTCGACACTAAAACTCTCGGCCATGGTAACCACCAGAGGATAGCCCTTTTGTGCACACACCATAGCCAAACCAATTCCTGTGTTACCGCTGGTGGCTTCTATTACGGTTTGCCCAGGTTTGAGTGCACCGGACTTTTCTGCATCTTCTATCACCCCTAAAGCCAAGCGATCTTTAACCGAACCCATCGGATTAAACGCTTCTACTTTCACATAAAGGTTTACGTGCGATGGAGCAAGGTGGTTTATTTTAACAATGGGGGTATTACCAATGGTTTCCAATATGTTTTTATAAATTGTCATGGTTAATTTCCTTCGAAATTTAAGTGGGGTTTTGGAAAATGGCATTTCTGAAACGGTATTATGGCATTGCTATTAATTTATTTACTAACATAACAAATACTAGAGAGCTAGGCCAGGTGGAATTATGTTGAGCTGAAAACCAAGTAAGGCGTCCATATTTATGCGGCTAAATTCACTCAAGCAAAGTCCCCTGAATGGAATGAATAGCGCGAAGCCAGTTACCGCTCAATGTTAAATTTATTACAATTGAATCAAACTGTGCGCTTCTGCCCTATCTAATCCAGCCACTTTTTCTAACGCTTGCAGGCTCTCCGGCCTAAGATTAAGCTTCCCCTCTTTCGCCTCCCAATTTTTTACTGCACCAGGACTTACCCCAAGCAAAGCGGCGCACTCCGAATAATTCATGCCAAATTTCTTCCGCATTCGTACAACACCTTTGGCCGAAATAGAAAATGGACGCTTACTTTTTGTTTTATCTTGTGTTTGCTTTTTTGATTTACTCTCTTCTCTCACTTTTTGGGATGCGTCGACATTTTTTAGCGATTTAAGTCTAACTGGTCCATTTATCTTTTTAACTTTTGTCGGTTTTTTGGCTTTGACGCCAATATTTTTATTGGTGGCCTTCTTTATTGGCCTCTCAATTTCAGTTGATGGAACACCTTCATCCAAATCGATAGCAAAAACACTCGCCAGATCGCCCTTAACGCTTCTCCGCGTGCCCGTTGTTAGAGGAACGTCAATTGTCGCGTCAACTAACTCATTATGGTCAACACCACGCAACAAAAATAGCAGCTCAGGTGCGTTATCAAGGCGTGCACCTATACCATACAAAGTGGCGGCAATGTGTTTGCACATGCTGGCCCAATCGGGGCAATTACAGGTAAATTCTAGTTCTTTAGATTTGGGAAATAATCCATTTTTCTCATCCGTAACAACCTTCATTACACCATCAGACAACGAACCTCGTAGCAAATCAAGCATCGAAGTGATTTGTCCGGTACATTTTTGTTTAACACCTTGCCATTGTTTTTTCTCAAGTGGCTTAACAGACACGCTAACATTGTAAAGAGATGAGCCGCTCACAATAGCCGTGGCAGCTCCTTTTTTTATGTCGAGGTGACACACCGAGCCATTCCTTACATACGTACGTCCGCGAGGCAGTCGGTTTTCGAAATCACTAAAGTTTTCCAGGTGTTTACACCATGCGGCCCCCCAAAAACTTTTAGCAATTTTAGAGCCCTCAATTTCTATGGGCTGAACACTCAGCCCCTTTTTTCGCAGCTTATCTAGCTTTAACGCGGAGTTGGCGCGGCGTTTGGCTACGGGGACATAAGGGGGCCATCGATCATAAGACATAGATTTTTTCTCTTCAATTTGAATTTAACTTTTGGCTTTACATAACATGGCTTACATCAAGGCTTACCATGCGAATAAGCTCATCGTTATTAAGCTCCGTTAAAAGGCTTCCACCTCCATCGGCGCCCTGCAACAACTCATCTGCTAGCGCGCTTTTCTCTCTAATCATGGCATCAATTTTTTCTTCTATGGTTCCCTTACACACAAACTTATGAACCAATACATTGCGTTTTTGACCAATGCGATAGGCTCTATCAGTGGCCTGATTCTCTACAGCAGGGTTCCACCAACGATCAAAATGAATCACATGCGAGGCCGCCGTCAAGTTCAAGCCCGTACCACCGGCTTTAATAGACAGTACAAAAAATGGCGGGCCATCTTCACGTTGAAACTGATCCACGCAACTTTTACGCTTGGCAATTGAGGTTCCACCGTGCAATACCAAGCCCGCTCGCCCAAAACAACCTTCTAAAAAATCCGCCAAAACCTGAGTCATTCCTCTAAATTGAGTAAATACCAATACCTTTTCTTGCCGCGCTGATATTTCTTCTGCCAGTTCGGCTAGGCGGGTAAATTTACCGCTGAATTCAGGGCTGTATTGCGTGTCACCTAACCACTGCGAAGGGTGATTACAAATTTGTTTAAAGCGCAGCAAGTATGACAATACTAAGCCGCGCCGTTGAATACTATTCTGCTCGCTGCCACCCTTTTTCTCGAGGGCAGCTTTCAATTGTTTTACAGATGCCTCATACAACACAGCTTGCTTTTTTGATAAGCCACAATAACTATGCACTTCCGTTTTGTCGGGCAGGTCAGAAATAATCCGCTTATCACTTTTAAGCCGCCGTAATATGTAGGGGGAAATCAGTGCTCTCAATGACGCATATTGATCCACGCTCCTCCCATCGAGAGACTTAACATATCGTTTAAATACGCTAGCATTGCCCAACAGTCCGGGGCACAAAAAATCAAACAATGACCACAATTCAGTCAAGCGATTTTCAATAGGGGTGCCAGTTAATGCAATGCGTGCATGTGCCTGTAGCTTCCTAACTGTTTTACTTTGTAGCGTATTTGCATTCTTAATGGCCTGCGCTTCATCGAGTATCACCAAATGCCAAACTTTGCGCTGTAACCATGCCTGTCTGGACAACATTCCATACGTGGTAACAATTAAGTCTTTACCTTTAATAAGTGAGGCGTCTTTCATTTCTTCGACAGGTAAAAAAGCAGAATGAACAAAATGGCAGCGTAGAGACGGTGCAAATTTTTCCAGCTCTTCTTTCCAGTTATTTACTAATGATGCAGGCAATACAAGTAGTGAGGGCGAGCGTGCGCCAGATTTGGCTGCAGATTTCGATTTTTTTAGGGTAAGTAGTAAAGCAATAACTTGAATTGTTTTGCCAAGCCCCATGTCGTCGGCCAAGCAGGCCCCCAATCCCAATTGGCTGAGCTTCACTAACCAACCCGCGCCAACTTCTTGATATGGCCTAAGTGTTGCCTTTAGCTGAGAAATGTGCAGGCTCCCGCTTATGCTTTCGGGGCTACGCAATTGCTGTAGTAGGGATTTAAGTCCTTTACCGGCATCGACAAACGCCCACTGCTTATCTACTTCGGAGGTTTGAACCGCATCCATGCTCATCGGCATGCCGGCCAACAACCTCATCCCTTCAGCAAAACTTATACCTTGTTGCGCCACTTGTTTTTCTACAGCCTGCCAATGAGAAAGTGCCTCATTTAATTTATCCCTATCCACCTCCACCCATTGGCCTTTAAATAACACCAGGTGTTCATTGGCACCTAACAGTGCCTGCCACTCTTTGTTTGTGAGCGTGTTATCACCTAATACTGTGTGTATTTCAAAATCCAATAATGTATTAGTATTTAGAAAACTCTGGCCTTTATTACCAATACTAACGGTTACCTGAGGCCGTGCACGTTTTTTCCACCAATCGGGCAAGCGCACAATAATGCCGCTTTCTTCATAAAGGGGCACTTCTTGAATAAAGCCATAAGCCTCCTCGGCGGTCCAGGCGAGGGGATGATAGATGTCACCGGTTTCCAGCCAATCCTTCACCAGGGTGCTTTGCCTTGAAGCTAAGTCGATAGGCGTTAATAACTTGATGAGTGCTTGTTTATTTTTTTTTCCTGCATATTCCTTTAGTGCGTTGTTCAAAGATTGAAAACGCGTACGACCATCACTCGTCATTTGTGCGGCGTAAGTTGCCATAAAGGCAAAGGGATATTCTTGATCTTGCTTGTTTTCAGCCAGATGAAAACAGACTCGCCCCACCTGATGCCAATGGGGTGCCGTTGCACTTAAGTAAGAATTTAATTGACCGTTATAGTGGGTATTTACTTGCGTACAAAGCCACTGGTCAAGTGACAGCCACACACTCGCGATTAATTCCGCTGTCACATATTCAGCCCCAAGCATGGGCGGGGCTGCAAGCACAAACGCCTCTAGTTCATCAGTGCGCGGAAGTGCCAGGGCTTCGCATACAGTTGTTTGCGGCTGGTGGCAACGCTCATTCAGATAAAATAGTGCAACTTTTTGCCAAAAGCGGAAAGAGGCTGGCAGGGTAGAAGTAGATTTTGCCACCGCCAACGAATACAGGCCCGCACCAACATCCTCGCTAAAAGCGTCTGTGATGGACGGGTCTGGCGTAAGGCCTACTTCGTCTTTAGATAAGTAATACAGTGATCCGGAGGGCCGGATGGCAAGTTCATGCGCGGTCACGTTAGGGCACCTTTATGAAATCAAATAAGACCTCGCATTGATTATTCATATAAACCATTTTTATAACACGTTCAATGCGAACATCAAGAGTAAATTAGACGAGCGGAATAATCTATCTACTCATGGATGAGTAGAGTGTTCTAGCGTAAACGACTGGCAACACTATCGGCAAGTTGCTTGAGCAGCACTTCGGTATCCGTCCACCCCAAACAAGCATCGGTAATACTCTGCCCATAAGTCAACGTTCCACCCGGCTCTACATCTTGCCGCCCTTCAACTAAGTGACTTTCTATCATAACGCCTGCGATGGCGTTTTGTCCGCCACAAATTTGAGTGGCGACATCTTCGCCAACCAGCATTTGCCGCTGATACTGTTTGCTACTATTGGCATGACTAAAGTCGACAATTAAACCGCTGCTGATATTAGATTGGGTTTGTTTAGCCACACACTCTGCCACACTTTCGGCATCGTAATTGGGCGCCTTACCGCCGCGTAAAATTAGATGTGAATCTTTATTGCCTGTGGTTTTGTAAATGGCCATATGGCCCTGCTGTGTGGGCGACAAAAACATGTGCGGTTCGCTTGCTGCTTTAATGGCGTCTAAGGCAATTTTAATATTGCCATCGGTGCCATTTTTAAAACCCACGGGGCAAGACAAGCCCGAAGCTAACTCACGGTGAATTTGGCTCTCGGTGGTGCGAGCGCCAATGGCACCCCAGCTAATGAGATCGGCGTAATATTGACCGGTAACTATGTCGAGAAATTCGGTGCCTGCGGGCAAACCCAAGGCATTAATATGAACCAGTAATTCACGCGCCATGCGTAAACCCTTGTTGATATGAAAGCTTTCATTTAAATCGGGATCGTTAATTAAACCCTTCCAACCCACAGTGGTGCGCGGTTTTTCAAAATACACCCGCATAACTATTTCTAACTGCGAACTTAGAGCCTCGCGCAGGGGTAGCAATTTTGCGGCGTATTCCAGCGCGGCGTCGGTGTCGTGAATTGAGCAGGGGCCAACAATAACAAGTAAGCGCTTGTCGCTGCCGTGTAAAATATTACCTATGGTTTTGCGGGTGCTACTGACCAAGTCTTCGATGGTACTGGTAGAAGCATACTGCTCCATAACTTCGACTGGAGTTGCCACATCGTGGATACTTTCTATGCGTGTGTCTGATGTATTTGTCACTAAGTTTATAACCTTTTAAATTTATATATTCGCCAAATATATTTTGGCATGGTATGAATGCGATTATTTATTGCTATCCAAAAAAATCTTGTAGGCTTGATTGTCGGTTTCATCCCAATAGCTGTACTTCAACTCGTCCAATACACTGTCAAGCTGCTTGCGCTCGGCCTTGGGCACCTGCATTCCCACCAGTACACGACCATAGGCCGCACCATGGTTGCGATAGTGAAACATAGAGATATTCCAACGACCAGCTAACTTCGTCAAAAATGCCAATAGTGCACCGGGGCGTTCGGGAAACTCAAAGCGGTAGACAATTTCATTGTCCACCTGCGGCGCACGGCCACCCACCATATGGCGAATATGCAGCTTGGCCATTTCGTTATCGGTCATGTCGACAGTGCTATAACCAGCATTTTTTAGTGTATCGAGAATATTCTGCCTATCGTTCTTTGCCGGTGTGATTTGCACACCAACAAAAATATGGGCTTCGCTGTTATCGGCATAACGGTAGTTAAACTCGGTGATAGAGCGTCGACCAATAATCTGGCAAAACTTTTTATAACTGCCGGGTTTTTCTGGAATGGTTACCGCAAAAATGGCTTCGCGCCCTTCACCTATTTCGGTGCGTTCGGATATGTAGCGAAGGCGATCAAAATTGGTATTGGCGCCACTATCTATGGCTACCAAGGTTTGACCGCTAATGTTGTTTTGTTCAACATATTTTTTAAGCCCCGCAAGAGAAAGCGCTCCGGCGGGTTCAGCAATGGAGCGCGTGTCTTCAAAGATATCTTTGATTGCCGCGCACATTTCGTCGGTATCGGCGGTTATAACACCATCAATGGTCGACTTGATAAGACGAAACGTTTCTTTGCCTATTTGGGCAACCGCAACACCCTCGGCAAAGATACCCACCTGAGGCAAGACTACCCGCCGGTTTTTTTCCATCGCGGCTTTTAAGCAGGCGGAATCCTCAGACTCTACTGCAAAAATTTTAATTTCAGGGCGAACCGTCTTAATGTACGCGGCCATACCCGCGCACAAACCGCCACCACCCACGGGAATGAATATGGCATCTATATGGCCCGGATATTGACGCAATATCTCCATCGCCACGGTGCCCTGCCCGGCGATTACGTCCCCATCGTCGAAGGGAGGAATATACGTCATGCCCTTCTCTTCTACGAGTTTGCGCGCATGGACAGAGGCTTCATCATAGGTGTCGCCTACCAATACCACTTTTGCACCGCGACGGCGAACGGCATCCACCTTAATTGCAGGGGTTGTACACGGCATGGCAATAATTGCATGAATACCCATATGTTTGGCCGCCAGAGCAAGGCCCTGGGCGTGGTTGCCCGCAGATGCCGCTACCACGCCCTTAGCTTTTTGTTCTTCGCTCAAGTGCAATAGCTTGTTATAGGCACCGCGTACTTTAAACGAAAATACCGGCTGCAAATCTTCACGCTTGAGTAACACTCTATTGCTCAAGCGATCGGACATGAGCGGAATTTCGTCCAAGGGCGTTTCAACGGCAAGATCATAGATTCTGGCGTCGAGTATTCGTTTTAGGTAGTTTTGTGGCATGGCAGATTTTCGAGCCCTTAATTTAGTTCACAGTAATACTAATGGATAGCGCCACTTAAGTCATGAATCCCGAAAAAAATAGTTACTTCTAAGAACTCTATCCAACACTCAACAAGAATTAAATCCATCAATAGCGGCCTTAGAACATAATTCAACCAAAAAATTAGCCCAGTTACCCAAACAAGTTGGTTTTTAACCTGCCCGCTAGGGTAAAATGCATAAAACTTTAACGCGGTTACCTCATGACACAGGATGAACTCAAGCGCGCAGTTGCCCAGGCGGCTGTCGACCACGTAATACCCAAAATCCAAGGCGATGACATACTCGGCATCGGCACGGGCTCTACAGCTAACTTTTTTATCGATATGCTAGGCCAACACAAACAGTTTTTTGCTGCTGCTGTGGCCAGTTCAGAGGCTTCCGCCACACGCTTGCAGGCTCAAGGCATTAAAGTGCTGGATTTAAATTGCGTTGATAGCATCAGGTTTTACATCGATGGCGCCGACGAAAGTAATGCCCTACTTCACCTAATAAAAGGCGGTGGCGCGGCCCTGACACGAGAGAAGATAGTCGCGGCCTGCTCGCAGGAGTTTATCTGCATTGCCGACGACAGCAAGTGGGTGAACACACTCGGTCGCTTTCCCTTACCGGTGGAAGTGATTCCCATGGCTCGCCAACACGTTGTGCGCCAATTGCAACTACTCGGCGGCAGACCGGTTTATAGGGAAGGGGTCGTAACCGACAATGGTTGCGACATTCTCGACGTATACGACCTTGTGATTAGCGACGCCATTGCATTAGAAACGCAAATAGACGCCATTACCGGAGTGGTCACCAGTGGTTTATTTGCCAAAAGGCCCGCAGACCTTATGTTACTCGGCACCCCTCAAGGTGTAAAAACACTTCAGGCGTAAAACTACGTTAGGCGAAAAGACTTTCCGCCTAACGGCGCAGCAAGAAATTTGAACATAAATAGAGAACATCATGAACCTAATTAAGACCTCGCTCGAAAAAAATAAAATCAAAATTGTACTCCTAGAAGGCATACACCAATCTGCAGTGGACAGCCTACTGCATTCCGGATATCGCAATGTCGATTATGTCGATACAGCTTTGACGGGAGAAGCACTTAAAGAACGTTTAAAAGATGCGCACTTTGTTGGTTTGCGCTCTCGTACACAATTAACGCGCGAAGTGATTGAAAGCGCCCCGAAACTTATGGCCGTGGGCTGCTTTTGCATTGGCACCAACCAGGTAGATCTAAAAGCCGCACGCGAACACGGTGTTGCGGTATTTAACGCCCCCTTTTCGAATACGCGCAGCGTTGCCGAATTGGTGATAGCCCAAGCCATTCTCTTGCTGCGCGACATTCCCGCAAAAAATGCTGGCTGCCATCGCGGCGAGTGGAATAAAAGTGCGTCCAGCTCTTACGAGATGCGCGGCAAAACCCTCGGTCTAATCGGCTACGGTTCTATCGGCAGTCAAATCAGTGTATTGGCCGAAGCCATGGGCATGAGCGTAATTTTCTACGACATCGTCACCAAACTCACACTCGGCAATGCCATTCAGTGTAAGTCGTTAAATGAATTATTGGCAAAATCTGACGTGGTAAGCTTGCACGTTCCGGAAACACCCGACACCAAAAACATGCTGGGAGAACGCGAATTTGCCATAATGAAAGCCGGTTCCATTGTGATAAACGCCTCGCGCGGCACAGTCATCGATATTGATGCCCTTGCAAATGCACTGGAACTCGGTCATTTGGTGGGCGCGGCCATCGATGTTTTCCCCTCTGAGCCAAAGAGCAATAGCGAAGAATTTATTAGCCCACTGCGCAAATTCGACAATGTGATTCTTACACCTCATATAGGTGGGTCTACCGTAGAAGCGCAAGAAAATATTGGCTATGAAGTGGCGGAAAAGCTAGTTAAATATTCAGACAATGGCACCACCCTCTCTTCCGTAAACTTCCCCGAAGTTGCACTGCCCACCCACCGCGACGTACACCGGCTGCTACACGTTCACAAAAATGTACCCGGCGTATTAATGGCGGTAAATAAAGTGTTTTCGGAAAACAATATCAATATTGTCGGACAATACCTGCAAACCAACGAAAGTGTTGGCTACGTGGTTATCGACGTGAATGCAGAGTGCAGTGAAGTAGCGCTAGAACATATAAAACAAGTACCGGGAACTATTCGCTGTAGAGTTTTGTTTTAGAGCACTAAACCAATGGCTTTTTTTCTAAAAATCGAAGTGCGCTATTAAATACCTGCACACGCCAGGCATCACCTTCATTAACCAAGTGATGCATGGCGTCTTCCACCATGACAATTTCACTGTGTTTAAATTTTTTTGAAATTGCCGGCAAATTATATTCCCAGTCTACGGTATCGTCCTTATCGCCCTGAATAATCATGAGTGGCAATTCACTGCCTGGCAACGATGCAAAGCGCATCACCCACTGCCTCATAGCGCCAGTCCATTGCACCGATACCTTTTTTGGCTGTAAGGGGTCAAAGTGTTTAAGAAATTCAATAAACACTTTATCATGTGAATTTACAGAAAAGTTTCTGGGCACGAAGCGTATAAATTTGCGCAGTAAAATATAGAGTAAATTTACCTTGCGCCAACCTTTTGGCCGCAGTAATGGCGCCATTAATATCAGTTTTTCAATTTTTATTGGCGTCGGTTCACGTAATACATAATTTAATAAAGCGGCGCCACCCGTGCTCTGCCCTATCGCGTAAATGGGAGTGTTTACAAAACTCGCCATGGCATCTATGGTGGTTTCAATGACAAAGCCATATTCTTCGAAATCCGATATAACGGCCGGCTCACCTTCGCTTAAACCGTGACCGGGAAAATCGATGGCCATCACCGAGTAACCCGCCGCCAACAGCATGTTAACCAAAGACAGATAGAGCCCAACGTGATCAAACAAGCCGTGTGACACAAGCACTGTACCTTTGGCCTCCGCCTGCTGCCAAGAATGAACGACAAAGCGGTACGCTGGCAAATGCAAATAACCCAGGCAATAGCTACATGGGTGCTCTTCCATTAGGGCATCGAAGCCGTAGCTTGAGAAATAAAGGCGTAACTCCTCAGAAACCAAAGACAGCTCTGCCGGCTTAGTGACATCAAAGGTCGTTAGCTGATTTTCTATTTTTCGCACTGCAGAAAGTGTGAGGTTTTTACCCCAAGCGGCCGAAAAATAACTATTCATTTACTTCTAGTCGATTTAAACATATTTCACTTAGGTCAATATTTAGCTGCGTAGTTGGTAATAGCTTAATCATAACAGTTTCTATCGCCCTTCAAATACGGCTACCCAATGACAGGTATTCAAAAGGACCCGTAATAACGTAATATAAGTAAACTTTCCACAATAGTAGGACTGTGTTGATGTCGCTCGCTTACTTACAACAACTATTTAGCTCATTTAGTCCCGCTGACTATGCGGTTATTCTCGCCAACATTCTACTTATTATTTTCGCCGAATCCCCTATAAAACACTTTGCTTCGGGTTAGGCTCTGCCTCAAACTCTGAAGTTACGCGTGTATATGCTGAGGGGAATAAACCTCATCATCATTATTATTTACGGCTACAATTTCTTCTGCCAGCCATCAGATGCATCCGCAGGGGCCCTCATACTTATCAGCATATTGGTGATTCTTTACCTCACCAATATGTACAATTTTCTGCTGCAGTATTTTATTCACAAACACTACGAAAAAGCGCGTGTGGTGGGTAAAAAGACAATTTACATCGAAACCTATCAAACACGATTGCTGAGCATTTTAACAGCCATATTTTTAATCATTATCGGCATTATTCACCAACTGGGATTTGACTCACCGCTACAAGCCGGCGGTGTACTGGGTATTATGGGTGTGTTTCTCGGCCTCACGCAAAGTTCCTGGGCGCCAGACATTATTAGCGGACTTATTATTCTTAATAGTGACATGTTCGAAGAGGGCGACATTGTAGAAACCGATTGCGGTATTCTCGGACGCGTCTATAAAACTAAGATGTTCCACACCGAAATTCTAAACCTCAGCAACAGTCACCGCATTATGATTCGCAACTCCTATCTGCGCGATAAGATTATTCACACCTTATCTAAATTTGCCTCCGCCAAAGGTTTACGCGAATGCCTAACGTTCAATATTGCTTACGCGGTAGAGGAGCAAGCCGTAAAACACATGTTGCAAACCGCTTTTGATACGGCTTTAACACAGGGCATCGCAATAGAATCCAACACACCGGCCGAGATAAAAGTGATTGAGACTGGCGATCACGCGGTAACCTGGGGGATTTTGTTTCACGTTAAAAAGGTCGATAAAATTTAAATATACGACGGGACTTTCGCGAAGTGGTATTAATCACTTCAAAACAACACGGCATTCAGTTGGCAACGCCTTTTACCCATAGCGCCGTTAATTGACCGTCAATCGTCTGCCTTTTTAGTTATTGTGGATTCAAAGACTACAAGCTAAAAAGTAAAAACCCCAACGCAGCAATGCTGACGTTGGGGTAATTAAATCAAAAACACTTCTCTAGCATTAATCTTTAGCGCGGGTTTCCAGCATGGCAACCGCAGGTAAAACTTTGCCTTCAACGTATTCAAGGAAGGCGCCGCCACCGGTCGAGATGTAGGAAATATTGTCGGCCAAACCAAACTTGTCAATTGCAGCTAAAGTATCGCCGCCACCAGCGATTGAGAATGCATCGCTTTCGGCGATAGCTTTCGCAACAACTTCGGTACCCTTGGCAAAAGCATCAAATTCGAACACGCCACAGGGGCCATTCCAAATAATGGTTTTGGCAGTTTTCATAATTGCCGCGATGCGCTCGGCCGTTTCTGGGCCGTAGTCGATAATGTCTTCATCAGCCTGTACTTCGCTGGCCAATTTTATTTCCACCTTAGAATCGTGCTTCCACTCTTTAAAGGAGTCTCGCGTGGTGCGCACGTCGGTGGCAAATTCAACTTTAGACTGTTTACAAAGGCGCTGAGCCTCTGGAATTAAGTCTTTTTCGTAGAGAGAGTTACCCACTTCATTACCGGCTGCGGCAACGAAGGTGTTGGATATTCCACCGCCAACGACTAACACGTCAACTATTTTGGAAAAGGCATCCAACACAGTGAGCTTGGAAGAAACTTTAGAACCACCCACTACAGCAACCATGGGGCGCTCGGGCTTAGCCAGCGCCTTTTCCAAGGCTTCTAACTCAGCAGAAAGCAATGGGCCGGCACAGGCGATCGGTGCAAATTTGGCTACGCCATGTGTAGACGCTTGCGCCCGGTGAGACGTTCCAAAGGCGTCCATCACAAACACATCACAAAGCGAGGCGTAGGCTTTGGCCAGAGTTTCATCGTCTTTGCCTTCGCCTTTGTTGAAGCGCACATTCTCCAACAGCACTATTTCACCGTTTTCCATGGTAATACCGTCTTGCCACTCTTTAATTACAGGCACGTCGACACCTAGCAAAGATGTTAAATGCGCGGCAACAGGCGCAAGCGAAGACTTTTCGTCGTATTCACCTTCAACGGGACGACCCAAATGCGACATAAGCATAAGCTTGGCGCCTTGCTCCATAGCCAATTTAATGGTGGGCAGACAGGCCTTAATACGCACGTCAGAGGTGATGACACCATCCTGAAAAGGTACGTTGAGGTCTTCACGGATGAGTACGTATTTTCCTTTTAGATCGATATCCTTCATTTGTTTTACTGCGAGTGACATAGCATTCTCCGGGAGAAAAAGTAGGTTTAATTTTGGTCTAGTTCTGACTTAACTATTATTAAATTTAAATTGGTTCCAGTTTTTTCACAAAAACTGGAACCAATAAATTAGGTAATGCGAGTAAATTGTTTATTAGCTTTCCAATAATTCATTGGCGACGCTTAGCACGTTGTCTACCGTAAAACCAAAGTATTCTAGCAATACGCCACCTGGGGCCGATTCACCAAAGCTATTCATACCGATGATGCGCCCGTCGAAGCCAACGTATTTGTACCAGTAATCCACATGCGACGTTTCTATGGCGATACGTGAGCCCACTTCGATGGGAAGCACAGATTCTCGATATTCGGCGTCTTGCTGATCGAATACGCTTGTGCTTGGCATAGATACAACGCGCACTTTTTTGCCAGCTTCGGTTAGCGCTTGAGCCGCTTTTACAGCCAAATCAACTTCTGAACCGGTGGCGATAAAGATTAACTCTGGCTCTCCTTCACAGTCTGTCAGTACATAAGCACCACGCGCTATATTGGCCAACTGATCCGCATTTCGCGCTTGCGGGTTCAAGCCTTGGCGGCTAAACACAAGGGCGCTGGGACCATCGCGACGCTCTACGGCGTGCTTCCAAGCAACGGCGGTTTCGGCCGCATCACAGGGGCGCCACGTTACCATGTTGGGCGTGGTACGCAAGCTTGCCAATTGCTCAATGGGCTGATGCGTGGGACCGTCTTCCCCCTGACCAATGGAGTCGTGGGTGTAAACGAATATGTTTTGAATTCCCATAAGTGCCGACATGCGCACAGCGTTGCGGGCGTATTCCATAAACATTAAAAATGTTGCGCCGTAATTAATAAAGCCGCCATGCAAGGATACGCCGTTCATTATCGAACTCATGCCAAATTCACGCACACCGTAGTATAGGTAGTTGCCGCTGGCATCTTCTGCGGTAATACCCTTAGAGCCAGACCAAAGCGTAAGGTTAGAGCCGGCCAAATCAGCCGAGCCGCCCAGCAGTTCTGGTAAAAGTGCACCGAAGGCTTCAATAGTGTTTTGCGAAGCCTTGCGGCTGGCAAGTTTTTCAGATTTATCCTGACACTGCTGAATAAAGGCCGACGCTTTTGCTTCAAACTCGGCAGGTAGCTCACCCTTAATTACGCGACGCTCAAATTCCGCGGCCAACTGAGGGTGCGCCTCACTATAGGCAGACCAAGCTTGATTCCAGGTATTTTCAGACGCCTGACCCGCTTCTTTTGCATCCCAACTGGCATAAACGTCGGTTGGCACTTCAAAGGGAGCATGTGGCCAGTTAAGTTGCTCGCGCACGGCGGCAATTTCGGTGTCACCCAGGGGCGCACCATGACAATTGTGGGTGCCGCCCTTATTAGGTGAGCCAAATCCTATAGTGGTTTTTGTGCAGATAAGCGTGGGTCTGCCGGTTTCCGCTCGAGCGGCTTCGATGGCAGCTTTAATTGCAGCCGAATCGTGACCGTCTACGGCGGGAATAACATGCCAGTTGTAGGCCTCAAACCTTTTCGCCGTATCATCGGTGAACCAGCCTTCAACTTTACCGTCGATGGAGATGCCGTTGTCGTCCCAGAATGCTATCAACTTGCCCAAGCCCAGGGTACCAGCCAAGGAACAGGCTTCGTGCGACACGCCTTCCATCAAACAACCATCGCCCATAAACACGTAGGTGTAGTGGTCCACAATGTCGTGGCCATCGCGGTTAAATTGCGCTGCCAATGTCTTCTCGGCAATCGCCATACCTACCGCGTTGCTAACGCCCTGGCCAAGGGGCCCAGTGGTTGTTTCTACCCCAGGGGTATAACCGTATTCTGGGTGACCCGGCGTTTTTGAATGCAGTTGACGGAAATTGCTCAATTCTTCCATAGGTAAGTCATAGCCGCTGAGGTGCAAGAGCGAATATATCAACATTGACCCGTGGCCGTTTGACAATACAAAGCGATCGCGATCCACCCACTTGGGGTTTACGGGGTTGTGGCTTAGATAGCCGTTCCAAAGCACTTCGGCAATATCAGCCATGCCCATGGGCGCGCCGGGGTGGCCGCTGTTGGCTTTTTGCACAGCATCCATACTTAAGGCTCTAATGGCGTTGGCAAGATTTCGACGCGAAGGCATGGCTTTTCTCCTGGGGGTAATATAGATAGAGGGGTAATTTTTGAAGCGCGTATTCTGGCCTATTGAAACTGGCTAGTAAACTCTATAAGTAGAAAGCATCCGCGGAAAAGGCCACTTTTTCCATTAAGCCTCACTGATTTACACAAAATTTTGATATTGCGCAGTAAATCGATCTTCCTCACTTCGCAAAGTGCGCCATCTAGGCCCTGGGAATAGACCCTTCAAATTGATCCTATTGATAGACCCTTCAATTAGACCCACAAAAGCTATATCAATATTTTTTGATATAGCTGATTTTTACTGCTAGACTTCTGGGCATGAATAAAGTCCAGCCACTCGCCCCGCCAGATGAAGGTGACACTACTCGACTCAGCCAGCTGCTCAAGGCCGGAGGCGACGACCTGCGCCTTGAAATACTCAAGGTTCTGGAAAAGGATTCGTTTGGCGTACTGGAGCTGTGCCAGTTGTTTGACGTAAAACAGTCGGGCATGAGCCACCACCTAAAAGTGCTGGCCACAGCCAAGCTGGTGACCCGCCGCAAGGAGGGCAACTCCATCTTCTACCGAAGATCTGCCCGGGCCGCAGGGGATACACTCGATGAACTCAAACGCTCAATATTTACATGTATAGATGCGCTGGAGCTAAACGATCAAGCAAAACAGAACATTCAGATTATTTACCAACAGCGGGCACTGGCTTCGCGCAGTTTTTTTTCTGACAACGTCAATCGATTCAAACAACAGCAAGACCTTATCGCCGCCTACGACGTATACGCTGAACATGTAAAAGAGCTTACCCACGCCTGCAAACCGCCGGAACTGTCTCTCGCACTGGAGGTTGGGCCTGGCGAAGGAGAATTCCTGCCGTTCCTTAGTATGCGCTTTAAGCAGGTAATTGCTCTAGACAATAGCGCGGAACTGCTCGATATCGCCAAGCACCACTGCCTAAACTCGGCGTTTTCAAATATCGAGTTTGTGTTGGCCGATACCACTTACTGCCACTCGATACCAGACCAACTTGACTGTGCGGTGATCAATATGGTGCTTCACCACACGCCATCGCCACAACAAATGTTTGCCGATGTGAGTGCTGCGCTAAAACCCGGCGGGGTATTAATTATTTGCGACCTCTGCCAGCACAACCAAGATTGGGCGCGCGAAGCCTGCGGTGATTTGTGGCTAGGTTTTGCTCCGCAAGATTTGGGCGACTGGGCTAATGTCTGTGGTTTGAACGAAGGGCAAAGCAGCTATTTTGCCCTGCGTAACGGGTTTCAAATCCAGATTCGCGAATTTAACAAAACCGATATTAACAATGGCCTAGGCCAACAACTTTAAAGATATAACCAGAACATTAAAGAAGAGGAATATTTTACCCATGTCCAACTACTCAATTTTTACCTCTGAATCCGTATCAGAAGGCCACCCCGACAAAATGGCCGACCAAATTTCGGACGCAATTTTAGACGCCATACTCAAAGACGACGTCAATTCACGTGTCGCCGTTGAAACCTTGGTAAAAACCGGTATGGTTATTGTGGCGGGCGAAGTGCGCACATCGACCTATATTGACCTGGAAGACCTTATTCGAGACGTAGTCTTAGATATCGGCTACAACTCAAGCGATGTCGGTTTTGACGGCGCCTCCTGCGCCGTGCTTAATGCCATTGGCAAGCAGTCTTCAGATATCGCTATGGGTGTAGACGAAGCCGTAGACAAAGACATGGGGGCCGGTGACCAAGGTTTGATGTTTGGCTACGCCACCCGCGAAACCGACGTACTTATGCCCGCCCCTATTTATTATTCCCACAGACTGGTGGAAAAACAAGCCGAGCTGCGCAAAAACGGCACCCACGCCTGGGCACGCCCCGACGCCAAAAGCCAAGTAACGCTCCGCTATGAGAATGGCAAACCCGTTGCGGTAGACGCCGTGGTGCTGTCTACCCAGCACTCGCCAGACATTTCACAGAGTCAAATACGCGAAGCGGTGATTGAAGAAATAATCAAACCCATAATGCCTGCGCAGTGGATTCACGCCGACACCCAGTTTCACATCAATCCCACTGGGCAATTTATTATAGGCGGCCCCGTGGGCGACTGCGGTTTAACCGGACGTAAAATTATTGTGGATACCTACGGCGGCATGGCGCGTCACGGCGGCGGCGCATTTTCTGGTAAAGACCCCTCCAAGGTGGATAGGTCTGCCGCTTATGCGGGTCGTTATGTGGCAAAAAACATTGTTGCAGCGGGGCTCGCCGACTGCTGTGAAATTCAAGTGTCGTATGCGATAGGTGTAGCCCAGCCCACCTCCATTTCAATCAACACTTTTGGCACCGGAAAAATAACCGACGAAAAAATTGTCGCCTTGATCAACGAACACTTCGATTTGCGCCCACGCGGCCTCATCGAAATGCTTGACCTGCTGCGCCCTATTTATCGACAAACGGCCGCCTATGGCCACTTTGGCCGTGAACTGGCTGACTTTACCTGGGAAAAAACAGACAAAGCCGAAGCGCTTAAAGCCTCGCTTTAATACCTAATACATTGGAGAACACTATGAACGCTGCAGTAAAAGCACACAACAATTTCGCCGACTTTAAAGTTGCCGCCAAAAACCAAGCTGAATTCGATGCTGCCGCTGCCTGGGGCCGCCGCGAAATGGATATCGCCGAAGGCGAAATGCCAGCGTTAATGGCCTTGAGAAAAAAATACAACGCCAGCCAACCGCTCGGCGGTGCAAAAATTATGGGCTGCATTCACATGACCATTCAGACGGCGGTTCTCATTGAAACGCTTGTAGACTTAGGCGCTGAAGTACGCTGGTCATCGTGCAATATTTTTTCTACCCAAGACCACGCCGCTGCCGCCATTGCTGCTGCCGGTATTGCGGTATTTGCCTGGAAAGGCGAAACAGAAGAAGAATTTAACTGGTGCATTGAGCAGTCTATTTTAAAAGACGGCCAACCTTGGGACGCTAACGTTATTCTCGACGATGGCGGCGATCTCACCGAAATGGTTCACATCAAATACCCACAAATGCTAGACGCCATTCACGGTATTTCTGAAGAGACCACCACGGGTGTGCACCGCCTGCAAGAAATGCTAACTGACGGCACGCTTAAAGTGCCCGCCATCAATGTTAATGACGCCGTCACCAAATCTAAAAACGACAACAAATACGGTTGTCGTCACAGCCTAAACGACGCCATTAAGCGTGGCACCGACCACCTACTCTCGGGCAAAAAAGCGCTGGTAATTGGCTACGGTGATGTGGGCAAAGGTTCGGCCGCATCATTGCGCCAAGAAGGCATGATCGTCAAAATTTCTGAAATTGACCCTATTTGTGCCATGCAAGCATGTATGGATGGCTTTGAGGTAGTGTCACCTTACATAGGCGGCAATAACACGGGTAAAGTGGAAGATATCAACCTCGAAGTGCTGGGTAAAACCGATTTAGTGGTGACCACCACAGGCAATATCAACGTGTGCGATTCAGCGATGTTGCAAACGCTAAAAAATGCTGCCGTAGTATGTAACATTGGTCACTTCGACAACGAAATTGATACCGCGTTTATGCGTAAAAATTGGGAGTGGCAAGAGGTAAAACCCCAAGTTCACAAAATTCACCGTGACGCACAAGACAAACAAAACCATTTGATACTGCTATCGGAAGGTCGTTTAGTGAATTTGGGCAACGCCACCGGCCACCCTTCACGTATTATGGACGGCTCATTCGCCAACCAGGTGCTGGCGCAAATGTATTTATATGAAAATAAATTTGCCGACTTGCCCACCGCAGAAAAACAGCAAAGCTTGTATTTAAAAGTGCTACCGAAAAAGCTCGACGAAGAAGTTGCAAAAGACATGGTAGAAGGTTTTGGCGGTGTGTTAACCAAACTCACCAACACGCAAGCGTCCTATATCAAGGTTAGCGTTGAAGGGCCCTACAAACCAGAGTCGTACAAATATTAATATGTAGGTTCAGGGCCGTGGAACTAATAAATGATCCCAGATGGCGAAGGATTTTGGCTTAGATTCAAGGCGCCTAAAACAGCGCACAGTCATTTTATGCAAAGTTTTATGCAACGCTGAAGCCGAGTCAAAAGATAAACTAGACGGGATCATTTATATTTCTGCGGCCCTCAGTGAACAAGTGCAAGGATGCACACTGGCACTGCATCCTAAAAAGCTCTATTAACTTGGACATAACATCCATGACACATTCAGAAAACCTGCGTTTAAGCTTTGAGTTTTACCCGCCCAAAACAACGGTAGGAAGAGAAAAGCTCGTAAGTGTTAGGCAAGAGCTCAACGCTCTGGCACCGGACTTTTTTTCGGTCACTTACGGTGCCGGCGGTTCCACCCGCGACAGCACCAAAGGCATCGTCAAAGCCATGATAGCGGAGGGTTTGTCTGTTGCGCCCCACCTCTCTTTTGGCGGCGACGACGACACGTCCATGCTGGCATTGCTAAAAGAATATAAAGATGCTGGCGTAGATCGCATTGTAAGCTTGCGCGGTGACATGCCTTCTGGCGTGGGCGGAGCCATGCAGATGGTGCATGCCAACGAATTGGTTGCGTTTATCCGCGAACATTTTGGCCAGCATTTTCATTTGGAGGTGGCCGCTTACCCGGAAATACACCCGGAATCCACCTCCTACGATAGCGATATTTTTTACTTAAATGAAAAATTTAAAGCGGGTGCCGACAGCGCCATAACCCAGTATTTTTACAGCCCCGACGCCTACTTTTATTTTATTGACCAATGCGACAAAGCCGGCATAGACAAGCCCATTTATCCCGGTATTATGCCCATTGCCAATTATAAAAATCTGGCTCGTTTTAGCGATACTTGCGGCGCCGACATTCCGCGTTGGATTCGCAAAAGAATGGAATCGTTTGGCGACGACCAAGAGAGCTTAATGTCTTTTGGTTTGGACCTAGTGACCGAGCTGTGCGAAACGCTTATGGACAACGGTGCGCCAGGCTTGCACTTTTACACCATGAATCAGGTGAACCCGACCATGGCGATAATCAAAAATTTAGGGCTGGATAACGCAGCCTCAGAAAGTTAAGCTTTGGCGACGCCGCTGTGAGAATTCCGCGCATCTACACCAGCCAAGCACTGCACCCAGTCTCCACGCTTGAATTGGAAGCGGGGCCATCACATCACCTGATAAAAGTGTTGCGCATGGATGCTGGGCGCCAGTTGATATTATTTAATGGCGACGGCGGTGAATACCCCTCAGTAGTATCGGCAACCAGTAAAAAGGCCGCTTTTATTGCCGTTGGTGAGCGCATTGAAAAAAGAAATCAATCGCCACTCGACATCACCCTCGCCATCGCCATTTCCAAGGGAGACCGCATGGACTGGGTCTTGCAAAAAGCCACCGAACTCGGCGTTACATCCATACAACCTTTATTCAGCGAAAGAACCGAAATAAAACTGGTGGGCGATCGCTTAGAAAAAAAAATAAATACTTGGAATCAAATCGTAATAGGCGCCTGCGAACAGTGTCGGCGCAATATACTGCCCACTGTTTTTGCACCACGCGCAATGGCCGAGTTTATTAGCGACTGCGATGCCGCGCTAAAATTAGTACTGCACCACCGCACCGAACGATCGCTCGCGGAGATAAGCCAACCCTCATCGGTGTGCTTGTTAGTAGGCCCCGAAGGTGGGTTATCCGAACAAGAAATTATCCTAGCAGAATCCCGCAACTTTTCGGCACTCAGTTTGGGGCCACGGGTAATGCGAACCGAGACTGCTCCACTGGCCGCCATTTCTATACTTCAGCATCGCTGGGGGGATATGTAGGCACGCCAGACTACAAACGAAACCACAGAAGGTCTTATTGGCCCGAAAAAGCGTTATAAACCAGTACAATTTTTATAAATTAATTCAGTAAAATAAACGTATACCGTTTATCGGTGACGTGCTTGCCCGTTAAACAATCACTCTGACAATAGCCGAGTAACCCATGGCCAAGCGCAACTCCAAGGAACTTTACAGTCTCACCAGTAAAGTCATTACCAGTAGAACAAAAAACAGCACACTTTAAAAAAAGCTTTTTGGTCACAGGTGTAGTGGGCACCGCTCACCGTATCCATCAGCAGAATTTATCCTTTTTCTACTTCATACATTTTTT
>JBLHGN010000011.1:0-29675 GCA_047616325.1 Lentisphaeria bacterium | reverse complement strand
CCAGATTGAATGTAAGGCTACTCGCTAGCCCCAAGAGGCTTAGTTTGTGTCTCTGGCAATAAACACCAGATGGCTCTCGCATTCGTTAAGGTGTGTCGATCGGGGCGGCATAATAGCAATACTCCAAGCAAAATCAAATACATATAACACGATTTAGCCAAATTTGTTGCCGGTCTGCGATTAGCCCACGTTCACACGGTAGGATAAATTCGGTAGTTTAGCTGTTACCGGGCTCTTGTTCGTCTTGTTGAGTTTGCTGAGCTTGCTGAGCTTGCTGGCCTTCCTTCTCTCGCTGTATACGCTGATATATTTCTTCGCGGTGAACCGCAATTTCTTTGGGCGCATTAACACCGATTCGAACCTGATTACCCTTAACGCCAAGAACGGTAACGGTTACTTCATCGCCTACCATAAGCGTCTCGCCAATGCGGCGGGTTAAAATTAACATTGTATTTCTCCTGCTTCTTCCAGTGAGTATAGTGGCTTCAGTATATAAGATTGACCACCAGTATCGTGCGGAATTCCGCGCTGCACCAAAGTACTTTTAACGTAGCTCGCTTAAACACTAAGTGTTGGCCGAGCTACAGACTTGGGCAGCGAGTCTACCACCATTCGAATATTTGCCTATTATAATTCTTTATCCAATCCAAAAGCGGTGTGTAAGGCTCTTACCGCTAGCTCTAGGTATTTCTCGTCGATAATCACCGAGATTTTAATTTCTGAAGTAGTAATCATTTGAATATTGATACTTTCTTCAGCCAAAGCGCGAAACATTTTTGCCGCAACGCCTGCGTGGGAGCGCATACCAACGCCCACTATAGACACTTTGGTAATGCTGTCGTCGGCAACAACACCGCGAGCATTTAACTCTTTGGCAACGTCGTTTAGCAATGCCTCAGCTTTTTTAATATCGTTTCTGTGCACGGTAAAGGTAAGGTCGTTACTACCATCGGCGGCGATATTTTGCACGATAACATCTATTTCAATATTGGCATCGCCAATACTGGACAGAATCTTAGATGCCACTCCAGGCGAGTCTGGCACGCCGAGAATAGAGACTTTGGCTTCATCGCGGTTAAATGCTATGCCTGAAACTACGGGTTGCTCCACAGTTGAATAATCCTCATCGAGTGATATTAAAGTGCCTGGACCCTCTTCAAAGGTCGAAAGTACGCGCAGCGGCACACCATACTTGCCCGCGAACTCAACCGCGCGAATTTGTAGTACCTTTGAGCCAAGGCTTGCCATTTCTAGCATTTCTTCAAAGGTAATACGCTCTAAACGACGCGCCTTGTCCACTACACGGGGGTCGGTGGTGTATACGCCGTCTACGTCTGTATAGATCTGACATTCATCAGCTTTTAAAGCCGCGGCAAGGGCAACACCCGTGGTGTCGGAGCCGCCGCGACCCAGCGTAGTGATATTGCCCAACTCGTCGACGCCCTGAAACCCGGCCACCACAATGACTCGACCCGCGTCGAGATCTGCGCGCATGTTCTGCTCTTCAATTTTTTGAATACGCGCCTTGGTAAATGCACTGTCGGTGGTGATTTTAACTTGACCACCCGTGTAGGAGCGGGCGTCGCACCCAACATCTTTTAAAGCCATACACAGCAAGGCAATAGTCACTTGCTCACCGGTCGATACCAGTACGTCCATCTCGCGCACGTCTGGCTCTGTTTGCATTTGATTTGCAAGCCCTATCAAACGATTGGTTTCGCCGCTCATGGCGGAAACCACCACTACTATTTGGTGGCCCTGATTTTTTATATCGGCCACTTTTTTAGCAACAGCTTTTATCCGTTCTGGTGTGCCTACAGAGGTACCGCCGTATTTTTGTACAAGAAGACTCATTGAGCGCAACTACCAATAATTATAGAATTCGTAAGCCTACGAACCATTACAAAAGGGCGCCAATTAAACACTATAATTTTGCCAATGTTAACTGACTCACGGTTTTTTCTTCCAAATCCTTGGGTTTAGATGCCAATTAGCGTTTTCCAACCACTCATAACGACCGAAAACGGCTTAAAGTTACACCATTAATTCCCGAAGCCACGGAACAATACCCGCCATTGCGCTCGGCAGAGCCTCTACATCCGTTCCTCCACCCTGTGCCATGTCTGGCCTACCGCCTCCCTTGCCGCCTATTTTTGCGGCAACGAATTTGACTAGATCGCCCGCTTTTAGTACAGCCGTAGCGTCTTTGCTCACGCCCGCTATTAGCGATATCTTGCCTTCATTTACCGCAGCCAATACAACAGCAGATCGACCCAATTTGTTTTTCAATTGATCGACAACGGCTAGCATGGCCTTGGGGTCTGCACCTTCTAGTATTTTACTCAGCACTTTCACGCCACCCACGTCGCAGGCTTCTTTTAGCCAATCATCTATGGACGATGCGGCTAGCTTACCTTTTAGCTGGGTCACTTCTTTTTCAAGTTGGCGCAGCGAGCTGAGCTGTTGCTCCAACTTCTGTAGCACCTTGTCGGGGGACGCCTTAAGACTGTGGGCAACTTGATCGAGATTGGCTTCGATGGCTGCGAAGGCGCTAAATGCGGCCTCGCCAGTGATAGCTTCTATGCGACGCACTCCAGCAGCAATGCCCGATTCGGAGACCAGCTTCATCAAACCAATATCGCCAGTGCGCTCAACGTGTGTACCGCCGCATAGTTCCACCGAAAACCCACCGCCCATGGTGAGCACTCGCACTTCGTCGCCGTATTTTTCACCAAACAGGGCCATAGCGCCCTTTGTTTTGGCCTGCTCCATATCACAAAGTTCGGTAGATACGTCGCTATTTAGTCGTATCTGCTGGTTTACCAGAGCCGCAATGGTGCTTAATTGCGCCTTTGATACGGGCTCGGAATGAGAGAAGTCGAATCTCAGTTTTTCAGCATCTACCAGCGAACCTTTTTGCGTGACGTGCTCGCCCAGCACTTGCCGAAGTGCCGCATGCAATAGATGTGTTGCCGAATGATTGAGCGCCGTTTTTTGCCGCACACTGGCATCGACTTGGGCCTCTACTTCTGCGCCCACTGTGAAACTACCGGATAAAACGACACCAAAATGCAGATGATTTGCACCGCTTTTTTTGCAGTCTCTCACCTCGAACTTGGCACCGTTAGCGGTGATATAGCCGGTGTCTCCTGTCTGACCGCCCGATTCGGCGTAGAATGGTGTGCTCTTTAATACTATTACGCCCTCTTCGGCTTCAGCCAAGGTTTCAAGCTGTTGCTGCCCTTTTAGCAGCAAGGCTACTTCGCTATTGCTGCTGAGGTGCTCGTAACCAACAAACGTAGTTGAACCTTCTACCGACAAGGCCTGCGTGTAATCGACTTTGAATCCACCTGAATTCCGCGATTGCTCACGCTGTTCTTGCATAAGGGATTCATAGCCCGCCTCATCGATGGTCAGGCCTTTTTCACGGGCGATGTCATTGGTGAGATCTACCGGAAAGCCAAAGGTGTCGTATAGGGTAAATACGGTTTCTCCCGGTATGCAGCTACCGCTTAGTGTGGCCAAGCGCTCGTTTAAAATGGCCATGCCTCGTTCGAGGGTTTTGGCGAATTGTTCTTCCTCTGCAAGCAAGACCTTTTCTATTTGACTTTGTTTTGTCACCAGCTCTGGGTAGGCTTCGCCCATCTGAGCGGCGAGTGCGGCCACCAATGTAGAGAAAAATGGCTCGCTTCGGCCAAGTTTATTGCCGTGGCGCACCGCACGTCGAATGATTCGTCGCAGCACATAACCTCGGCCTTCATTGGAGGGCAGCACGCCATCGGCAATAAGAAATGAGCAGGAGCGAATGTGGTCGGCAATTACGCGCAGTGACTTATCGCTGAGGTCGTCGGTGTCTGTGGCCTCGGCGGCCGCTTTCAATAATGCCTGAAAAAGATCTATTTCGTAGTTGCTATGCACATGCTGCATCACTGCAGCAATGCGTTCCAAGCCCATGCCGGTATCGACGGAAGGCTTGGGCAGTGGTATCAAGGAACCATCACCTTGCTTCTCGAACTGCATGAACACGAGGTTCCAAATTTCAATGTATCGGTCTAGGTCGTCGTTTTCGCTACCGGGAGGGCCTCCGGGAACGTCGGCGCCGTGGTCGTAAAATATTTCCGAGCTGGGGCCACAGGGGCCGGTATCGCCCATTTGCCAGAAGTTGTCTTCATCTAAACGCGAAAATCGCGCAGCACTTACGCCCACCTCCTTCAACCAAATATCTGCCGCTTCGTCGTCGCTAATGTGAACAGTTACCCACAAACGCTCTTCCGGCAGCCCCATAGTTTTGGTTAAAAATTCCCACGCGGAATTAATAGCGTCGCGCTTAAAATAATCGCCAAAACTAAAATTGCCCAACATTTCAAAAAATGTGTGGTGGCGTGCGGTGTAGCCGACATTTTCGAGGTCGTTGTGCTTTCCTCCCGCTCGCACACAGCGCTGCGAACTTGCCGCGCGCACGTAATTACGTTTGTCTTCACCCAGAAATACATCTTTAAACTGCACCATGCCTGCGTTTGTAAACAGCAGTGTGGGGTCGTTACCTGGCACTAGCGAGCTACTCGGTACACGCGTGTGACCTTTCTCTTCAAAGAAAGTTAAAAAGGCGTTTCGAATTTCCGCGCTCTTCATAGTGAAATTTTTCCGGATGTTGATTTGGTTTTTTTGGGGGGGGGTTATGGTCGCTGGCGATGGGGGCTTGCCGAGAAGGTACCTAGTGCATCGACACGCTTTCTTCGCTAAATGTCTTATTGGCAAGAATATGCAGATGCAGATGAAACACCGTTTGTCCGGCCGCTTCGCCGTTGTTTATCACAACTCTAAAGGCATCTTGCACACCTAACTGCTTGGTAATTTTGCCAACACTGAGCATAAGGTGGCCAAGCAGCGCTAGGTCACCCTCTTCGGCGTCCACTAAACGCGGGATGGGCTTTTTCGGAATGACCAATACATGGGTTGGCGCCTGAGGGTTGATGTCATTGATGCACACACACCGCTCGTCCTGGTAGATGATATCTGCCGGGATAACACCGTTGATTATCTTAGTGAATATTGTTTCTTCGGCCATGACCTTTCCTTCGAGACTAATGAATGGACGGTTGTTTGGGTTTAGGCAAGCGAACGATAGTGCTCTTTCTCTTCCAAGCTCAGTTCTCGCGCCTCGGTTTCGAGCATAACGGGGATGCCATCGCGTATTGGGTAAGCGAGACCACTGGCAATACACACCAACTCTTGCTTGTCTACTTCGTACGTTAGCGGAGCCTTAGTTACGGGACACACCAGCATGCTAAGTAGTTTTTTATCGATCATTTTTATGTGCTCTGGTTGTTGAGTTGCAAAACTGCGGACTCAAGGAGCGAGATTTTACACTGCTCACACCAGCCCTGTCTCTAACCCCGACATGACTTGCGGTGGTTATGATGCATAAAACCCGCGACGGGCGCTTACTAAGCTTAAGAATTACATTTACTTAATGATTTTATTTAACCCAAATTAATCAGCTGAATCTACTGCGACGCCTAAGCAAATACAAAACCAAGCAGGCTCAAAGCTAGGCAAGCAAACATTAGGCAAACACAAAAGATATCACTGAGCATATGGCGTGTTCGGCAGAAGCAAAAAGGGGTCTAGGCGTTGGTCGAACCAATTTATTCGCCAGTCCAAGTGTGGGCCGGTCGCCCTACCAGTGGCACCGACTTCGGCGATGAGCTGCCCGCGAGCCACTTTCTCGCTTTCGCGCACCAACACCTTGCTCAAATGAATAAAGGTGGAAGAAACTCCCTGGCCGTGGTCGATTAGCAGGGTGCCACCGGAGTAGTACATGTCTGTGTGCACGAGAGTGACGATACCGGCGGCGGGGGCGGTTACTTGTGCGCCCACTGGGCCGGCTATATCCAAGCCAAAGTGAGGGCGTTTGGGCACGCCATTAAACACCCGCTGGCTGCCATATACACCGGTAACTTCGCCAATTAGTGGCCACAAAAACCCTTCCCTAAAATAATTTGCGTCGCTAATTTGCTGCCTCGCCCTCCAAACCAATGCCGCCTCAGCCTGAATACGAGCCGTCACCTCTGGCGCTGGGGTAACATATTTTTGCTCGACACCCTCTATGCGCTGAATGTCGTAGCTGCGCTGCTTAACTGTATATTGAAGCGCCGTTTCGCTTCCATCGCTAGAGGTAATGTGTACCTTCACGGTGGGTGGAGCATCGCGCCCCAAACCAAATACAAAACGGCCATCACTCGCTACGCTTGGGTGCTTACCCAGAATGGTTACGGTATTCCCCGACGCGGTGGTGCCGGTCAGCAAACCTCCTTGTGTCCACTCGCCGACAATATCAAGTTGAATGGGGGTAGCTGCCGCTGGTACCGCGTGTTTCTGTTCGGCTTGCGCAAACACGCCTGCACTGGAGGCACACAAAACACTTGCTGCCAGTAATACGGCTAAGCCAAGCTTATTTTTTATACATGTCATTACCTGTCTCAATTTATATGTTCTTCTGATTATAGAATTCTCTATTTGTTTGTTTATACGGCCGTAGAGCTCCTTATTCCTACAAACCTGGTGGCTGTTTTTAGTATATCGACTCTGTTAAATATAACGGACCGGTTAAAACTGACCTTATCGAGGTGCATCGAGTGTAGCTTAAAGCAAGGCAATGCTCTTAACTTGAGCATATACGCGCATACCCACACTTAAACCCAAGAGATTCCACGAGCGCGCAGTTATTCTCGAAAGCAACACCCCGCCGCCTTTTAGTTCAAGCCTCACTAACATTTGGTTGTTGTCTAAAGTCTCACACTGCGCAATTTTTGCACCAAGAATATTGGTAACACTGGTGTCCTCGTGGTGAGTTAAGGCAATACTCACATCGCGCGCGTATATTCTCAGCCGTTGACGCGCTCCGCCGTTAGGCATTCCTTGCGGGAGGGTAAATGTATCGTCACCCACGGCTACCGCCACCAATCCGAAGTCAGCTTCATGCAAGGGTGAGGGCACGACGTCTCCCTCCAGCACACTGCTCGCTGTCTCCGTGTGCGACATAAACAAATCGAGCCTAGGCACTAGCTCCAGCACTGAGCCTTGAGCCGAACACTCGCCTTGATCGAGCACTATCATATGATCGCCCATGCGCGCTATTTCATCGCAGTCGTGTGTCACATATAGCATGGGAATAGAGGTGTGTTTTTTTACTCGTTCTAAATAGCTTAACACCGAATGTTTAGATTGTTGGTCTAGCCCGCTTAATGGTTCGTCTAACAACAACACTTTTGGATTGGACATAAGCGCTCGCGCAATGGCAACTCGCTTTTGTTCTCCGCCAGACAAGTGATGGGTTGAACGGCTCAGCAGGGGCTCCAAGGCCAACATTTCCACTAACTCGCCGAGTTTGATTCGGCTTTGTCCCTTACGATTGCCCTTTTTGTAGAATTCGATATTCTGGCTAACACTGAGGTGGGGAAATAAAGCGCTGTGCTGAAAAACATAGGCGAGCTGACGAAGATGTGGCGGCACTACTGACTCGCTCGAATGCCACACTTCACCATCAACCACGCAGCAATTTTGCGGGTGGGAAAAGTCTTTCAAACCAGCGATAAATTTCAGCAGGGTTGTCTTGCCCGAGCCAGACCTCCCGGTGATAACGGTTATTCCGGATGCGGGTAAACTCAACTCAAGCGCCATGGAAAAGTGTTGTCCGGTTGCGCCAAACAATTGCACATCAATCATTATTGAGATCTCGCACGGTGGTGCGTTTTTCCAGCACAAACAAGCCAAATACTACGGTAAAAGAGAAGACCACCAGACTTATGGCTAATGCATGGGCCGCGCCCCACTCTAGGGCTTCGACGTGTTCGTAGATAGCGATGGATAAGACCTTGGTTTCGCCAGGAATGGCGCCGCCTATCATCAGAACCACACCAAATTCACCAAGGGTGTGCGCAAAGCCCAGTAAAATTGCGGTGATAAAACCTGTTTTACTTAAGGGCAGCACCACATATAGAAATGTCTTTACTGGCGAAAGCCCCAAGGTAGACGACACAGAGATAAATTGCTTATCTAGATTGGCGAACGTTGAACGCAGAGGCTGTACGACGAACGGTAAGGAGTAAATCACCGAGCCCAAAACTAAGCCTGAAAATGTAAAAGCAAGGGAACCCACGTTTAGAGTGGAAGTTAGCCAACCAATAGCGCCTTTAGGCCCAAACAGTAATAGCAGGTAGAAGCCAATAACAGTGGGCGGCAACACCAGTGGCATGGCGACGAATGCGGCGATCACCGACGAATACCAGCTTTGGTTTTTTGCCAACCACCAGGCTAGCGGCGTACCTATAACGAGCAATATGCACGTGGTAACTAATGCGAGTTTTAGCGTAAGACTAATAGCCACCCATTCCATATTACAAACGCCTTTTTAATGTATAGTCGATTACATCCGACATGGATAATTAGCGCCTTCATAGTGGTTTTATCTCAAAAAGACGATAATTGCCAAAGCTTGGCTTGGCTGCGTTTCTTAGCACGATTACCGGAAAAGACTCGCCATATAAAAACCGTAAGCCATAAATATTGACCCGTAAACTACAAATGAAATCATGTGGCAGACAAATTTTTACTTACTACAAGCTTTCTACAGACTATTAAATCATCAATCGTTGATATGACTAAAAATATCAGTACAACGTAGAAAGACGCAATGAGAGGAAAAAAACCAGGGCCAAAGTGGGAGCCATTCTGTACGTATGAAGGTAAATTTACTACATGTAGCACCATCACAACGCTTAGAATAAGTGAAAGTCTTATTCGTATTTACATCCACTTTTTAACCAAACTACGCTAACACCAAATAGTGAACTAGTTTGTACTCACTAAGCGATCGCCGTAAATATTGAATTTTTTCGTTTAATTTACAAAAACCAGCTCATATCCGTCATTTTGAATGAGTTTTTTTATTGGCGCAGAATACATATAATTAACAAATTCATGCGCAAGCTCACTTTTTGCATTAATTAAGGCTCCATCTTGTACGATGCTGGCATACCAGCCTTCGGGAACGCTGATTATGTTTTTGTTATTCATTTGGATTGCCTGCGCCAGAGATATAAAACCACCGTCTACATTTCCGCTAGCCACATATTGATAGGCTTGACTCACTGACTCTCCGTACACACGCTTCAATTTACATTTTTTATTTTGCTGCAAGCGGTTTAACACTTCCTCGGCCGCACGGCCATAGGGGGCAACTTTTGGATTCGCCAAGGCTATTCGGTGCACCTTATTGTCACACAGGGAATCCAATGCGCTAACAATGCTGTTAGGGGCCCAATACACTAATCGCCCTAAAGCGTATGTAAACGTGCTCACTTGCTTGTTTTTCGAGCTTAGTTGGCTTGGCCTTTTCTGGTCGGCTGCAAGAAAAACATCAAAAGGCGCGCCTTGAATAAGCTGAGCAAACAGCTTGCCTGTGGAGCCAGCAACAATCACAAGCTTGGCACCGGTTTCCCGCTCAAACTGCCTTGCTATTTTTTGCGCGGTTTGGGAAAAATTGGCGGCCACGGCGATGCGAAGCCTTTCTGAATAGGCAAAAGCAGTTTGCAGGCATAACAGTAGCGTTATTACGTAAAATAAAAAAGACTTGATGTGTTTTGAAATGGGAATCGACTGGCGCATAGAGAGTCACATAAAACCGAGTAAGCGGATCGAAGCCACCTTGCTCGTAGCTTAGTATTTTTCTAGCTAGTGCCCGCCCATAAATGGCTCGTCGCGAGGGGAAATTGAAATGGACAGATTTGCATCACTAGATACAGGCGTTTGCTGATTGTAAACAACTGCATCTACTAGTGCGAAAACGGCCGTCTTAATTGCGCCGCAGTAGCGTCCTACTTATGGATGCGCACTAGCTAGCGTGCACACTACTACAAGCGAAAAAAATGCGCCAGTTAACGTCTGTATCGACTGGCGCATTTTAAGACACTAATGATCAATCAAACGCAAAATATTTACCATGGGGAAACCTCGCGATACCATAAATCGAATTTTTTTGGCCTTTTCTTTTTGATTTTTCTGAGCGAGTTCAGCAGCACTTATAATTGGTAAAGTCTCGGCACTATGGCATTTTTCTCCTGTTGGGCTATTTCCCTGTATTGCATCTAGCTCCAACGGCCTGACACTAGAGTCAGGGGAGGAATCAAGAGCGGAATCAAGATCACTATAATTTAAATAGTCCGCTACTGCACCTTCACTTGAATCGATACCGTCCGTATCGCTGCTGCCGGGCACACCGAACTTTCTGGTATACACCTCCTCGGCTAAGGCAGACCAACTCTCATCTTCTTCGTATACATAGGCGGCGATCAGGTAATCATTCACACCCTTTTGCTTAAGTGCTTGCTTGATATAGCGCGGCCCCTTGCCTTGATTCTTCTTAAAACGAATATACGACTCACAAAATCGTTCATCGCTTTGCAAGTTATCCTTGGTCAAAGTGTCGAGTATATGCTCGATTGCCCCTTTGTCCAAAAATTTGCGTTGTAATTTTACACGCAACTCATCTCTGGTATATTCTCGACGAGCCAGCGACGTAAGCGCCGCATTTTTAATGGCGCTTGCATTTACACTGGCATCATCGCGGCTAGTTACAAGACAGGCCTCCATATCCATCAATCTACACTTGCCTCTTCGGCACCCACTTCGCCTGCACTAGCCGGGCCACCATCCACCGTCAACAATTCTTGTTTGATTTTTTGCTCCAAAAAGTCAGAAATTTCTTTATGTTCCCTTAAATATTGCATCGCATTGGCTTTTCCCTGGCCTATTTTGTCACCCTTGTAGCTGTACCATGCGCCAGCCTTGTCGATAAGGCCCAACTTAACCCCGTAATCGACAATTTCGCCCATGCGATTTATGCCTTGTCCGTACAGTATTTGAAACTCTGCCTGCTTGAATGGCGGTGCCACCTTGTTTTTTACTACTTTTACCCGCGTTTCCGACCCGGTAACTTCGTCTCCGTCTTTAACTGCGCCGATGCGACGGATATCGAGTCGTACTGAAGCGTAGAATTTGAGCGCATTACCTCCGGTGGTGGTCTCTGGGTTGCCAAACATAACGCCAATTTTCATACGAATTTGGTTAATAAATATCGCCATACAGTTGGCATTTTTAATATTGCCGGTAATTTTCCTAAGTGCCTGAGACATTAAGCGAGCCTGCAGCCCGACGTGGTGATCGCCCATCTCGCCTTCAATTTCGGCTTTCGGGGTAAGCGCGGCCACCGAGTCGACCACTATCACGTCAATTGCGCCGGAGCGCACCAACATATCGGCCACTTCAAGTGCCTGTTCACCTGTATCCGGCTGAGAGATTATTAATTCACCAACATTTACGCCGAGCTTTTCGGCATAGATAGGGTCAAGTGCATGCTCGGCATCGATAAAAGCACAGGTGCCGCCCTTTTTCTGAGCCTCGGCGATTACTTGCAGGGTAAGCGTTGTTTTACCGGAAGACTCCGGGCCGTATATCTCTACAATTCTGCCTCTTGGCAAGCCGCCAATGCCCAAGGCTATATCCAAGCCTAGCGAACCTGTAGAAATGCTCGGAATGGCTTGAAGCTCGCGGTCGCCCAAACGCATAACCGTTCCCTTGCCGAACTGTCTGTCGATTTGCGTAAGTGCGGCTTGCAACGCCTTTTCTTTATTAGCATCCATAAATAACCCCTTTGACCATTAATACTGTTTATGAGAAAAAACTATTTTACGAGCGGGACCAAGGCTCGACCTTTGCTTTTGATTCTTTTGATTCTTTGACTGCCAGATTGACGCTTTCTTTAATTTGTAGTGCGATTCTTGCAAGGCTTAAGCATACGCCAATAGTACTGTACACGCAAACAGTAATATCTTTTTATACAGTGGTTTAGGCGGGATGTGCCACGCAGGGTAATTACCCGCCACAAAAAAACCTACGGGGCCGACACCCAAGCACTAAAAAAGCTCCAACATCAAACTTAAAGCTTTCTCAACTGCCTGATCGCGCACCATTCCCCTATCGCCGGCGAACTTGAATGTAGCGGTTAGTGCCTGCTCACTACGGCCGTAGGCAAACCATACCAAGCCAACAGGCTTAGAGTCGCTAGCACCTGTAGGACCAGCGATACCGGTAACAGCGATTCCTATATCAGCACCCGATACCGCCAGGGCACCATTCAACATTTCGATGGCCACCTGTTCACTGACCGCGCCAAACTCTTGCAACACCTCAGGCTTAACCTTAAGTAATTGCGTTTTCATGGCATTGCTATAACTAATATAACCCGCTTCAAACCAGGCTGAACTTCCCGGTACCGAGGTAATTGCATAGCCAATTCCACCTCCTGTGCAAGATTCCGCAGCGGTAACTTTTAAATTACGCTGTAATAATATATGCCCTAAGCGCGCGGCCAAGGTTTTGATTTTAGAATTCATAGGGATAAAAGCCGTAGTGCAGGAGTATAGATCTTGCCAAATTTGAGGGGAATTCTACACGTTTTCCCCCCACTGCATAGCAATTACTCTAAACCAAATTCGTCTAAAAAGCTGGCCGATTACTCGCCCTGTAGCCTTGTTTAGCTTACACTTCAGTTACCAGTACCCGCCAACTACAACAACGGCGCCACACAGAATTGCAGAGATTAGCCATGGGAAAATTAATTTTTAAAATGGTAGTAATGGTTGTGATTTTTATCGGCATTTCTAACTATATGCTGTACATCATGACAGGTAAATTACCTTTCGATATCCGCAGTATTTCGATGCCCAGCTTCTCAGTAGATGAATTGATGCCATCTGCACCAGCGCTTGGGGCACTGTCTTCGGGTTCCGACACCGAAACAGTATATAAGTGGGTCGATGAAAATGGCGTCACTCAGTATTCCAATGAACAACCGCCACAGTTGGGGGAAGTGAACACAGAGCAATCACTTAAAGTATTAATATTGGACCCCAACGAAAACATTATACAGGCGGTAAAAATCCCGGCCAAAGAAGAAGTTAAAAAGAAAGTAGCGCCAGACCTACCGACAGGTAATGTGTACAACCCTGCAAATGTAAAAAAGCTGATGGACGACGCAAAAAATGTGAAGAAGCTCTTAGATGATCGCGCTAAAGCACAGGAAAAGCTGCTGAATGACATGTGACACAGCCATTTAGGTTGATTTCAGCCAGGCTTCAAAAAAGAACGCCTACACATCTAATGCTCCTACCCGTGTGAACTATGAATTCTAGAGGAGAAGAGTCTCCTGTGTTCGGCAAACGCCATTCCCAACCTTTTGATTGTAAAGAATTTTTGCTTAACCCGACGGCTATGGACTCTAGCGCCCCAGTGTCAGGATAATTATTTTTGACCGATTATTCTAAGCCATATACCTTCAGTGCATGAGCTACAACCCGGTCGGCCTTCTCTGCCAATGAGGGTAGGCTGAGGATGTACGCAGAATAGTACAGGCTTAGCGCCACCTCTGGATAATTTATATCTTTCTTTTTCCCAGATTGCATTTCTTGACCCAGTCCCGTGCGCGTATTACCCGCTGCTGAAACAATGCCGCCACCGTCTATTTTGGTATCCAACCAAAGAACCGCTTTACGTAGGGATTGTTGCAATGTGGCGCGCAACTCGGGTTGCTCCACGTAAAAAATCAAGTGACACAGATTTAATATGTTCACTGCCTGGTAGCTGGTATCGTAGCCGCCTTTTTCGAGAAAAACACCGTCGTCGCGCTGGGCTTTAAGTGCTTCGGCTATAAAATACCGCCCAGCATCTGAGAACTCTTCTACAGAGCTGATTTTCCCGGCGAAAAAGAAGGCCATGGCATCAAATAACAGACGGTTCGGGGTATGGCGATCCTGGCGATAGAGTTCCTTGGTGTTGAGCTTTAACCAAAATACGGCTTTTTTCATCTTTCCTAGGTGACGGCTTAGAGCGAGAAACTGCTGGCGAAACTGCTCGCTATCCTTAAGTAATAGGTAGGCATAAGTGTAGGAATAGAGAAAAAAAGCATCGACACCAACAGCGGTTTTAGCATCCACGCCTTTAGCATTTTTGAAGTTGCCGTCTGGGGTTTGATGGCTGAACGCGTAGGCAAAAGCCTGAACACCTTTGTCTACCGCTTGATGATCTTCGTTGATAAGACCGCGTCTTATCAACCAGAGCGCGTCGCGTTGCGCTGCAACATCCGAAAAGCGTTTTCTGTTTCTGCCCACTGCGCCAACATCGTCAATAATCGACATGCTGCCCTTTACGCTGTGCAGTGCCTGAAAATAATGACGGCCGCTTAAGGCCGAAAGAATTTTTACTTCCCTAGCGGTCTGGAAAGCTGCTCCTGGAGTCGGGCTGAAAATGTCTGGCGCAAAAGTGGTTTCTGCCAACTTTTTATCAAGCAGAGCGGATAATTCGTCGAGCAATCGTGACATGTAAGGATAGTTTTTTTGCCGCTTGGCACTTTTAATTTCACTAATCTTGGGTTCTAAGCGTGACAGATCAATGCCTTGGCTATGGGCGGATTTATAGCGCTTTTCTAATGACGCGTATTTTTGCTTTAGCCTTTCCTCTTGTGCCGGTATTGCAGGGGTATTGCTCTGTGAGTCTGAAGGATCCGCTGCTGAAGACTTTCCAGGTGAAACGCCTCCACAACCATACAGTAAAATAGATATTGCATAGCACAAAAGTTTTGAGTGTTTCATTTTTCATCCTTTTATTAGTTAAGTCTTTTATCGTTGTAAAAACCTCAATAAATTAGAAGCTATTGTAGGCCCCACCATGATCTATCGTCATGGGCAACAGACCTGACTTTTTATCCCACAACAATATCTCAACGCCAAATAATTCTTTTTTAATGGTTGTGGCAGAGTAAATAAAGGCCAATATTTCAGGCGAAAGATTTCGTAGCTCTAGCTCATCAACAACAATCCAAACTCTCTCGTGGCGGAGAAATAATTCTCTCACCTTATCGACGCTGGAGACGAGAATACCACCGGACCATCGATCAATAACACCGCGATCCACGACATATAATTCGTCAAAATATACCTTGTCCATCAAATAGTAATCGATGCCCTGAAAAACGATGGCGGCAGGCATGGGGTGAACACTCATCAATCGATCATTTTCCTGCCTATTTGTTTGAATATATTCCATCGCAGTCAAGTGCTGTGGAAATCTTGGATTGCCGTATGAGTCAATGGTTTTCCACGCCTCCAGGTGGATAAAAAGCATAGTAAAAACTATGTAACGCACCAACAGAGTCCAGCGTTTTTCTAGCACTCTAGTGCGCTCTGCGCTGCCACCCCAGAGAAGCTCCAGCCCGGCAAGTTGTCGCGCATAATATTGCGGTGCATAATAAAACGTTAATACTGTAATTAAAATCAGATAGGGATAGACAGCAATAAGATAGCGGCCCGCGACCTGCATAACCAATACCGTTGCAGTGGTCATTGTGCTCAGCAATAGTAAATAGAAGAGAAATATAACCTTATTGCCTTTTCTCAACCAAAATCCGAAGCCCAGCAATAAGGTCAATGACATCAGTAAATTTGCGCGATTATTGCCGATAAAAAAGGTGTTAAAAAACCCCATAACTTTACTGAGGTGCAGTTGTAGGATGGAGCCACTGGTGGTGGCCACCGAGACATGAGGGGTTAGACAGGTAACACTGAAAATGTAAATATCGATAATAATGATGGCCATCGCGGTAATAAAGCCAAACAGTAAATGTATATCTTTTTTCCAGTTAAAGTTTTTGTAATATAATATGAAAGCAATGGAGTACGCGGGGAAAACCGTGACGAAGACCTCTTGACTTAATCCGCCTGCCGTACATGCAGCAAAAAAACCGTATTGGTAGCACTTGCCCTTGCGCCAAATAAAGCCCTGGATAAATAAATAGGTAGCGAGCAAACCAAAAAATTGCATCTGCTGATAAAATCGTATGATATGGGAAATTTGAATTCCCCAACTATCAAAGGTAAACACCGCCGCTGTAATTAAGGCCAGAACCTTGTTCTTGGTGGTTAATTTGATTAGCTGAAACGACAGTATAATGACGCCAAGTGCCGGTACTAGCGAATACAGTCGGGCAACAATGATGTTATCTCCCCACAGCCATAACCAGCCTGACAGGAGATAATGGTAGAGCGGTGATCGGGTATATAAAACCCCAGATACAGCTTCGGGGAAGCCCGTGCGTAAAATCCCACGGGCCGCATCCCAGCTGACGTTCTCGTCGGCTTGAAGGTCTTCTAAACCAATATCTGAGATTCGCAGAAAGACCGCGATAATTAATAGCAGTAAAAGCAAGAAATAGATAACTACATCGTTTTGCATCTTCGCTCGGATTGCAGGTGAGAGTAGAGTTATTTTTTTTGTGTGCTCTGCTAACCACCATACAACGGCACTGCCAATGACGATGCACCACAACAAGGCCTTTCCTTGCTGCGACAGAAAAAATAAGATGGCATCGCTTTCAATAAATCGCAAGCGCAGTAACTCAATCGCCGACACTGTGACAAAAAGCACAGTGATGAGCCACCAACATCCTGGGTGTTGGCGTTTGCTGCTAATACTCCGGAGATAGGCGCTGAGAAGGAGCATTCCGATTAGCATTACAAAGATAAACATAGTTGTTTTGTAATACTGAAAATACCGGTATTGCGTTTGGGTACTCTGATCGATGTAGGTCTTTAAGGTAACATCGTCCCTATAGAATGTTGGCGATACAGTAAGCCATTCGTGCTTATTTTTTATCGTTTTTTGCGTCAGCCAGTGCTGTCCCTTGCCGATAAATTGTTGCCAATTATCAAACTGTGGGACAAAATTACCTAAAATACTGCCGTCAGCTTTAAGCCAATTATTGGCTTCATTAGCTTCTGCACTCGGTTTTGTAATAATCGAAACTAGGTGTTCATCGCGTGAAACAAACTGGCTGATATCAAAGGCCGATATTTTCCCGGGTGACCCGGCGGCAATGAATTTACCGTCAATTAACAGAGAATATGGCAGGCTACTGTTTATTCGCAACCAGCTGGTTTTTTCGGGCTGCTGATCAAATAGAACGGAGCCTGGGAGGATCATTCGCAAGCGATCTCCCCCAGGACGTCCGCTGAGAGCCATGGCCTGTGGTTGAAACCTCGTCCGCCATATGGAGGCGTTATCACGTGCATAAATATTGTCCGTGATCGTGCCGCCAAAAATAGCGTTCTGCCAGTCATTGTCGTGGAAATCTGTGGCGTACCATTCGCGGTCACTGGCGTCTTTATTGGCCAGACTAGTGGTCTTCCATTGGTCGGGGAAGGCGGTAATATAAGCTGTATTGAAGGCACCTTGAACCTGCCCGTAAATGGAGAAGCGAGCCTGCTGATCTGATTGTAGGCCGAGACTAATAACATTCTCACCGATGTGCAGATAGGGCGATAGGTCGTAGTAATGTGCCAGCTGAAATTCTTTATTGGCTCTTCTTTGCAATTCCGGTGAGCGCGCCATGCTTAAATGCTGTGCTCTATAAATCTGTTGAGATTTCTGCTGCAATCGACTGGTGAAGGCCTGCGAGGCATTAATCAAGTAGGTATTCTGCCCCACTAAGTGACCGTTGACATACAGTTGGTAATCACTCGATGCCAACATTAACCAGGCATTTTCGATTTCATCGTCGATCGAAAATGTATGGCGAAAATAAGCGCGATGTGTCGTTGTCGGTACTGTAAGCCACTGGCGCAATTCATCGGCTTTCTTTAACTGTATGACAGGTGAAAAAAAATTGTGGGTAAATACCGCAAAGACTAGGCTGCTGATTAACAACGCAATACTGAGACGCCAAAGCAGACGAAAGTTGACGATACGCTTATTACCAAGATTCGGGAAGTTTTGAAGTGCGATAAACATCGTGAGCCGCCGCGTAATTGCCCTGATCAAATAAAAACCAACTTTTGTATAAATGGATTTGAGCTGGAATGACAAGGGATTTAAAGCCCATGTTTTGTTGCAGTGTAAACAGTTGCTGTGAGTAGAGGCTTGATAAATCCATGCGCTTTAATACGAGCGCCGAGATGGATAAACCATACCACGAAGAGGCACTCGTCGGTGTTAACATAAGGCTCTGCCGCCATAATTGCGCCGCTTGACTGTAGTGGTGAGCATTAAAACTGTCTGCGGCCATAAGGTTGAGCACGCCAGAAAGTCGGTAGGTTATATTCTTGTCTCGCGGGTATTCTTTATCTGCTCGGGATAACCAATAATGCGCACGGCTTAAATTGCCATTTTGGATGCTGGTCAATGCCTCATAGAGGTAAGTATTAAGGCAGGTTTGACAGTTTTTTAACTTGTATAGGTGACCGAGCTTAATAAGATAGGCGGAATTATAGGCGTAAATAGGTTTAAATTTTACTACCTGCTCATAGGCGTCAATGGCTTGGCCATTTTCGCCAATGGTGGCCAAATAGTCGGCGCGCGAGTAGTAGTATTCCGCTACCATAGACGGAGTTTGGCTTATAAAGATCAGGCAGATAAAGGCTTTCAAAAAAAACTTTAAGCTCTGACGAAAGCTGAGCCTGTCTGGATCGGCCCGTAAATATATGCCCAACATACCGAGTAGACTACCCATTATACTCAATACCCAGCCCTTGGCAGAAAAGGCCAAAAATGAGTCGGAAAACCCAAGTAGGCCGGATACGATAGCGGGTAGACTACTGCCAAGCAGCATCGACAGGCTCCAGGTGAGAACGCTTGGCACTTGATTAATGGCGTGAGTGGATTGCGCGGAGAAGTCTTGCCATATACGCCAGTCGCTTTGTTGTATATCGTGTTGCATTTCCATTTGGTAGACAACTTTTGCCATCGACGAATCGAGAAACTCAAAGTCGATCTTAGTCTGTGGATCCCAATAAGTGAGTATCGAAGGAAACAAAATACTGAGTACGAGTAACAGCCACAGCATTTTTAAGGCTATCGTTTTATAGCCTTGAAACCAAGCGAGTAGCACCAATGGCAAGCTGGTGGCAAACGCTAAACGAAAAACAATGGGTATCCAACTGTTGGTTATGTCCATCGCTAAAACACCCGGGGCGTTAATGACGGTTGATTCCACAGAGGGCAGGGTGAGCCAAGAAAAGCTAAGGCAGCCGATATAGGCCAGTATGCTTACGGCAAAAACCGGCACCTGACGGTTCAGGCTGAACAACCATGCCATTATTACGCTGGCCCACTGTATAGGTTGGAAGAGAAAGTGCATGGTGAGCTAATGAGCGGGCTTAAGCATTGGATTGCTCCGGTGGCGGTGTAGCTGCAGCATTTGCCTCGTTGGAATCTGCGCCCACGGGTTTACGCAGGGCCAGTATGAGGCCGCCGAACAAACTTAAGCCCATGTTCACCACGTGCACTGTCAGCGATATAGACAGTATTTCCGCCGCGCCAATACCTACCTGAGCAAACAAAACCACCATGAGTCCCTCGCGGACGCCAAGACCACCGATGGATAGGGGCAGCATAGTCACCAAGGTAATGGCCGGCAAGAATAAGATAAAGTACCTTATGTCAACATCTATACCCAACTGCATGGCAAAAAACCCGTAGTACAGAGCAAACATTAACTGCAAAACTATAGACGTTGCGATGGCAAACAACATCGCCTTGGGGTGTTGTTTGTAACTATGTAAGGCATTAAATAGATCTGTGAATTTTTTGCTAAAGCTCTTGGGTGTAATCAGCTTGGTTGCTTTAATAACTAAGCGCATTAATGGCTCATACCACAGAACCAAGGTAACACAGACCAAAAACGCGGCCGTACCTAAAACGGCTACCAATACGATGACGGAGTCGGTCAGCTGAATAGAGGTAATCGCTGCCAAAACCCCGACTATCGTTAGGCCGACCAGGCCGGTAAAACGCTCCAGAAATACCGAGCTTATCGCATAATTTCCTTGCTTGGTATGCAGGTAGAGGTCTGCCGTTTTGACTATATCCCCCCCGACCGCCCCTGGCAGAAAATTGTTTAGGAACATGCCAACCATGTAAAACGAGAATAGTTTTTTCAGCGATACGTGAATGTCTTTTACTTTGAGGAAAATTTGCCAGCGATATGCCGAAATCCACTGGCAAATCGCGTAATACAACCATGCGAGGAAAACAAACCACAGCGGTACACCTTTAACATATGAGACCAGGCTCTCTTGATCCGCCTGATAAATAATGTAGGTTAATAACGCAATGGAGATAGAGGCCTTCACGAAGAAAACAGCCCACTTTTTTGTTAACAACGGCGCGGCAGGACTCGGCTCTTGCTTGTCAGTTGCGTTAGTAGTTGTATCAATGGCCATTTTCGGTATCCACGTAGGTTCTTTGGGTAGCGATTTTAGGAAATTGCAGAAAAAAGTCGTCGACATTAACCGCCTGATATGAGTGCGCGACCTAACAAGGCACACAGCTCGGCATAGGTCTTGTGCATATTAAGCAGGGTTTCAAAGTGGTTTTGCTGAGATTCCAGCTGCAAATTTTCAAAATTTTGTAATTCAAGCGTGTTTAACCTGCCCAGTTTATAGCTGTGTGTAGCTGCTTCAACTTCCTCTTTTTTCTTTTGTATCAATTGCTGGTGGGTGGCCAGTTGCCGTTGCAATAAGTGAAAACGGCCGCGCGCTCTGCCTATACTGTTTTCCCAACTACTTTTTGAGACACTTATATCGTTTTTCAAGCTTTCGATATCGTGGTGAAGCTCAGCGCGACTGTGTTTCATCTCGCCTCTATTGGGTATTGGCACATTGACACTGGCGCCAAAAATAGTACGCGCGGATTCTTGATTGTCTAGCGTTGCATCAAGTTCTTCATCTATATATCTGGCATACACTGTTATTTTGGGTCTCCATGCCGTTTTTCTTACTTTCACTACTTCGAGTTGTTTTTGCTTTAATTGCAGTTCTAACTGCTCGATAGCGAGCGTGGTTTTACTATTCGGGCGACTGTCGAGAGCCGCTTCGATGTCGCTTAGCTCGTTAGTAAAGGCCAAGGTATCTGTCAACGTGGTTGTCGCTGATACCGGCAAACCCGTCAATGCGGATATTTTTGTCAAGCCAGAAAACAACTCGGTCTCGGCGTCTTGGTAAGCGGATACCTTAGACAAGTAATTGCTCTCCTCATTCAAGAGCCGCCATTTAGACCCTCGGCCTAAGTCAAAATCTTTTTTTGCGTCATTTAACCGTGTTTTAGAAGTGGTAACGTAACTTTCTTGAATCTGTAATAAGTGGTGCCTAAATACGGTTTCAAAATAAGCCACATAGATGTCTTTATCTTGCTTGTTTTTTGCTGAACTATATTGGCTTAACGCAAGTTTTTCTCCAATCTCAGAGATATTTTGGTCATATTTTAGTTCGGCCTTATGCCACCAGGGCAAGGCCAGCGAGAGCGTCGCTGAATTGGAGGTCTGATAGCCATTATCGGCATTGTTTAGCTCTGAATTTGAGCGTGTCTCACCCTTGTTTCCGCGCAGCTGTATACTCACATCAGTGCTGTAACGCGCCTTGATCGACGCCGTTGTGAGTTTCGCTCGCTCAATAAGGCGGTGCTGGCTCTGTAGGCTATTTCTGACGTTTTGCCCCTGCAGAATAGCTTGTTCTAGCGATAACAACGCGAGTGGTATGGCGGGCTTTTCGGCTGAACTCAATGAGCACAGGCCGATAAGCACTGCAAAGCTGAAGCTTAAGGTGATGTAGTTCACTACAATACGCCGCCGACCTGCTTGCTGCGAGCGCCGCGGGCACATGGTTATAGGTATGATTGGTAGCGTAGTCACAGCGGGACATCGTCAGTCACAGCGGGGTTCTTCAGTACAACAAGATCATTTTCCTGCAGGGCGATTTGACCATTTTTTACTACTAAGTCACCCTCATTTAGTCCACTTTCAATGCCAATCACACCAGAGGCGGCCGCGCTAAATGAGACTTTTCTCGCGTGAACAGACATGTCAGCGGCATCGACAACTAATACTATGCCCTGCTGTCCCGAATAGCGCAGCATGGCACTCTCGGGAATTAATAGCTGCTTATTGTTCTTCTTAATCAGTGTATAACCGTTCATGCCAGAAACAATCGAGTTTTCCGCAATATTTTGTTCAGCAAATGCCAGGCGAACCTCGAACACGTAGGGCTGGAAATTAAGACTCGCCCTGCCGGGTGGCAAGGACTTAACCATGCGATCGATGCTGATAATTTTTGTCTGATATGATTTTCCTGGCAGGGCGCGCAGAAATAACTCGCTGCTTTGCCCGACCTGAACTTCATTTAAGTAGCGCTGGCTAAATTGAGCCGAAAAAATTAAACCCTTGCCGACCGTTAAAGCGTGATCTTGCGGCCTAATTAATTTTTGTCCAACCTGTATATTTTTTTCCAGTATCGTGCCGTCAATTGGCGTAATCACGTCTATGACTTCGCTATCAACCACATGGCTGGTTTTTTCAGTGTTGTCGGTCTGGCCATTTATGGAATCGGCATGTGATAATTCAATATTGGTGCTGCGCGATAGCGTCGCACTTTCATAGGCTTCTTTCGATTTTGCAAAGACAATGATGGATTCTTCGTAAGCATTTTTGTATTGCTCTAGCTCGGATAGGGCAATCAAACCCTGCTCGAAGGCAATTTCCTCTCGTTCGTAATCCAGCTTGGCCTGAATTTTTCGGGACTTACTTAACGCTACATCTAAAGCGGCCATTCGCGGCCCATAACCGGCCTTGCTCATTTCTACTAAGACAGCGCCAGCCTTTACTTTTTCACCGAGAGAAACTTTGATGTCTGTAATTAAACCTGGCACCTCAATACTAATCGGCACCTCGTGAAGATATTTGACCACGCCTGGGGCCGAGATAAGCAAGGTTATATTACCGTATCTTGCCGTCACTGTTTCGACCGGAATACGCTTTCCCAACTTGCGCAGCATTGCGGGATAACCGGTTGAAGAGGAATAAAGTCGGGAGTACGGTGAAGTGTAGGCGGGCAGAATTGCATAAACAACCAAGTACACGGTAAACGCGAGCAGGATAAAATACAGCACAAACCACTTAAGCTTTCCATGCAGTATTTGATTTTGGGTTAGGCGGGATAAGGTCGAAAGTGTGCTCATTTTTTTGCTTTTTGCCTAGATTCAATACGCTGTGAAACTTCAGTCACACGACCGGCGATGCGCCGCCAACTGAAATACTGTCGCGCATGCTGTAGACCCTCATCGACGAGAGAGGTTGCCAAATCTTTATCGCTAAGGATCTTAACAACGGCGCTCGCGATGGCATCGGGAGATTTTTCCGCCACTAACAGGCCGGTCTTGCCATCTATGATCACGTCGGAGATGCCACCCACATTACAAGCAACTACCGGCGTTTTAAAGCTCAAGGCCTCGACCAGAACCACGCCTAAGCCTTCGGTATCACCCTTACTATCAACGATGGAAGGCAGGACAAAGACATGGGCATTGGCATATAGCTCTTCCAGGTCGGCGTCATCAACAAAGCCGTGAAAGGTTATTTTATCACTGACGCCCAGTGTTTCAGCTAGGCATTCACAGGAGGCCTTAGCTTCGCCTTGGCCAACAATATCGAGGTGAATAGGCGTGCTCTCGCAAATTTTTGCCACGGCCTTAATCAAATAAGGTAGGCCTTTTCTTTCAATAATACGGCCAACAAAAAGTAGACGCTTTTCTTCTGTATCCGCCTTCACAATGTCGTCTCTCGCGGTAACAGAGCAGCCGTAGGGGATTATATCGATGGTTTTATCTGTTAACTGTCTGAGCTGGCCTGCAGTGAAATTTGAATTGCACATCAAGGCACTGGAGTAATGGATGAATAATTTTAAACAGGGGTTGACGAAAAAAAATCGTTTAGCTAAGAGTAATTCAGCACCGTGAAAGACAAAGGCGATAGGCGTGCCAGTTAACCATTTAACCGCGAGACCCCAAACGCCATGTGGAAAGGGCCAGTGGACATGGATCAGGTCAAAACGCTCTTTGCGGCACAAGCGCACAGCGGCAATAAGTCCCGCTAATACATAAAAGACCGCGACAAAAAGATAGAAGGGATTGCTAACTCGATTGGGGGCGCCTTCGGTATGGGTCAAGTTCTCCCAGGGTTTTAAAAAATAACGAAAGCGGTGTACTTTAATTCCGCGCACCTCATGGCTACTTAAGCCCTCATAGCTCGGTGCCAGTACATGTATTTCGTGACCAGCTGCGGTTAAATGTTTATTGCTCTCAACCAAAAACGCGGCATGCTTATCGATCTCTGACATTGCATAAACAGACGTAAACAAACAAATTTTCACTTTAATCGGGCCTTCGTGCAATGCATTTACGATGGTGATATATCATCGTCGCGGATACCTTTCATGCCTAGCAGCAATTCTGCGCAAGCTCCTACCGACAAATTTATTACGGCTGTCATAAAGGCTCCGACAGAAACGATCAAGCCGCCAAACCATTGGTGATCACTGCCTTCCGGCGCGGTCAAACTGACACCTAGGGCCGCTATCGCAAGGGTGCACATAATACAGCTTAACCAGCCGAAGAAGAGAAGCGGGCGGGTGCTATAAGTAATGAGTAACTTAACGGCCAGCATATCGGCCAGTGAAACCGGGAAGCGAGATAAACCAAAATTTGATTTGCCAAATTTACGAGGGTGCCACGTTACCCCCACTTCCTTTATGCGACAGCCGCGGCTGGCCAAGATTGGGATGAAAAAGCGATGCCACTCTGAGCGTAAATAAATACCAAGGGCTTTTTCGCGGCGATACAATTTTATCCAGTTTGCGTCATGCAAGTGCACGTTAAACAAATAGCGATTAATGCGGTTATATACACCTGACGCAAAAGATTTACCATCGGCTCGGCCTAAGCGCCGACCCACGACTACATCGGTTTGCTCGTCGACTGCAGCGTAGAGTGCGGGAATATCCGTCTTGGGCGAACATTCCATGTCAGCGGGCAGCAAACAAACAAATTTTCCGCGCGATGCGTTGACGGATTGCTCGATTGCTGCAGTAATACCTTGGCAACGGGAGTGCCGAATAAGGCGTATACGGTTGGTCTCAATCTGCGCTGCGTACTCAAGTACACTATCGCCGGTCCCATCGCTGCTGCCGTCGTCGATATAGATAATTTCCCACTCAATCGCAAGTTGGTCGAGTGCGCTTACCGATTCCTCTAAAAATGGCAGTACATTGTCGACTTCATTTAGCGCCGAGGTGACAACGGATAGCTCGAGCCGAGTACCGCTGGCCACTTGCCGACCTAGGGCTTCAGAGGGAGAATTATTGGATTGTTCGTCGCTCTCGGGTTCAGGCTCTACTGGGAGCAATTCAGCGGCGATCATTGCGTGCCTCCTGCCGCAAAAAAGGCTTTAACTTGATTAACGATATAGGCAACTTGCGACTGTTCTAGCTCAGGGTATATAGGCAGAGACAATATTTTAGAGGTCACAGCGTTAGTAATTGGAAAATCTTTTTCATCGATATCTAGGTAAGCTAAGGCAGGCTGACGATACATGGGTACAGGGTAGTGAACCCCAGAGGCGATACCTTTACTCTTTAGAAAAGCCTGCAAGGCGTCTCTATTGTCTAGCGAAATCACAAAGTGATGGTAGACCGTCTCGGCCTTTTCATCAATTTTTTGGAAGCTCAAGGGGAGGTCTGCCAGGCCTTGAACATAGGCTACCGCTACCTCACGTCGGCTACGATTCCATGAGGCCAATTTTTTTAATTTAACGTTTAAAATCGCTGCTTGAATAGTATCTAAGCGGTTGTTATACCCCAGCACATCGCTTTCATATTTATTGATACGCCCGTGATCACTGAGTTTTCTAATGATGTCGGCAATTTCTTTATGGCGGGTAATTATACCGCCAGCATCACCGTAGGCCCCCAAGTTTTTACCGGGGAAAAATGAGAAACACGCTACGTCACTCAGTTGTCCAGCGTTATGTCCCAGGTATTTAGTGCCTTGTGCCTGAGCGGCATCCTCGATCACAAATAAGTTGTGGGTTTTTGCAATATCGGCGATTTTATCCATCGGCGCCGACTGTCCGTGAATGTGCACGGGCATGATAGCCTTCGTTTTTTTGGTGATTTTAGCCGGTATCTGACTCACGTCGATTAAGAACGTCTCTGGGTCAATATCGACAAATACTGGCTTGGCATTGACACTTAATATCGCTTCAACCGTTGCAATAAAGGTATGCGGCGTAGTGATAACTTCATCGCCGCTCCCAACACCAAGGGCACGCAGCGCGAGCACTAGTGCATCGGTGCCACTGCTTAAGCCGACAGCGTAAGGTGCACCACAAAATTCGGCGAAATCTTGTTCAAATTCGGTCACTTCCTTGCCATTAATAAAGCGGGTATTTAATATAACCCGGTCGATGGCCAAGCGTATGTCTTGCTTCAGGCTCTGGTGCTGCGCGCCAATATCGACCAGAGGGATATTAACATCCAGTTTCAGCTCTTGCACAAAAGGACTGGCTTCTTCGATCATATCGTAGCGACAGACAACCTTTTTAACGTCACCCACTTTGCGTGCTGGTTGCGCACTCACAATGGCCTCGTTTGGCACGCTTTTCATAACCACGCTGCCCAAGCCAATAAAGGCACGCTCGCCAATCTCTATATCGGGCACAATACTTACGTTTGCGCCAATAATGGCGCCTTTGCGGATAATGGGTCCGTTCAGACAGTCTTTGGCGCGGTCACAGGTTGGGTGGTAAACATTGGCGGTGACCACCCGCGGCCCAATCCAGGCATCGTCTTCGATAATGGTATGTTCGCATAGGCCCGCCTGCCCCTGGATGCGAACACGGTCACCGATACAACAGTGATGTTCTATTAAGGTGTTAACACCGATTGAGCAGTTATCGCCAAAAACACAGGCCTCTCTAATGAAGACCATATGTCCGATATGGCATTTTTCCCCAAATACTGTGCCCGCATATATTGTGCTTTGTGTTCGTATGTGGCAGTTGTCGCCGAACCGAGTCTCTAGCTCGCCTGACGCAGCCCCTTTAGGGGGGTAACCAATGATGCAAAAGTCTTCGACCACAACATTTTCGCCAAAGCTTACATTGGGGTGGATAATGGCGGTAGACGCGATTTTAACACTTGCAGGGATAGAACCCATGAACTTCTCCAGCTTTCGACATGTTAAACCGTGACACGCGCAGTGGCGGAGAAAAGGCTTCATGCATTGTGTGTTTTTAGTGAAAAACACCAGGGTCAGCTGCTGTCTTACCATTTTTTTGAGTAGTAAAATAGTTACGTAAAGCGAACAAACAGAGAGTTAGCCTGTGAGATCAGGCAATAAATCTTTCTCTGCTTGTGCAGATTTAATGGCGGTTTTGGAAATGCCTTCGGATTTTTGCATCATGGATGCATAGGTGACGTTGGAGGGCAGAAACTGTGCTGTACCCAAAAGATCAGTGCTTTCGCGCCTACCTAAGCGTGAATACTCGCCGTCAAATGCATCCATTTTAATTTCTTTACCGCTAGCGGCAGAGGCGTAGATGGCATTTATGACTTTTAGGGATTTTACACCCTCTTCGCCACCGACCGAGACATCGTGACCTTCACTCAGTGTTTTTACCACACTCTTTAAATAATCGATATGGCCAAAGCCGTAAATGTTGGGTGGCGTCTCGTTACATTCTGCCAGGACATTTTCATCGCCTTCTACCGGCTGTGCAAAATCCCAAATTTTCATTTGATTTACCGCAAAACCACCAATGCTGGCTGTGCCACGCTCACCCAGCAGGCAGATAGAGGCTTCTAGATCCTTTGGTCTTGTGGCCGTTGTAGCTTCTAAGGTACAGAGCGTACCATTTTTAAATTTAATGACCGCTATACCGGTGTCTTCAGCCTCAATATCAACCAACTGTGTGGCGATATAGCCGTAAACTGAGTCTACCTCGCCCATCAGCCAACAGATTAAGTCTATGTGATGGCTCGCCTGGTTGGAAAAAACACCGCCATCCAGCAGCCATGTGCCGCGCCAGCTGTCTTGATCATAATACGCCTGCTTGCGCGACCAGCGTACACGCACACTGGCCAGTGAAATTTTGCCAAAACGTTCTTGCGCCAGAGCTTCACGGACTTTTTGCACGGGTTTGTTGTAGCGATTTTGTTTGACAACAAATAATTTAACGCCTTTGTTTTTACAGTAGTCCGTCATGTATAGGGCATCACCCAAGGTCAGCGCCATAGGTTTTTCAACCACAACATGGCAGCCGTAATCAGCAACATCAACCACATTCTTGGGGTGAAAGCCCGATTCGGTCAATACGTTGATCACATCGATGTCGCCGCCTTTGGCCGCCATCATTTCATCAAGGTTAGAGAAACCAGGAACACCGTATTTTTCAGCCATAGCCGATACACGATCTTCCTGCAGGTCACATACCGCAACTAGGCGGGCACCGGGTAATTGCTTCGCAATGATTTCTGAGTGCTTTTTGGCAATTCTGCCGCAGCCTAATAACGCAAAGTTAATTATTTTAGTCATTGCAGCTTTCCTAAGATTTATCTTTACACATTTTGATCTTCTCTGCGCAGCTTAATATATTGAGCTGGCTGCGGCCGGATTTCTTGACTTCTGGCGAGAGTGTACTACACGTTTGGCACCTGAGCCAAGTTTAAGCCTTATCCAACCAGGGCGCATTCGTTCTTACTAGCAACGCTAGACCTCGTATAGGATTCTCCCCCTGCACTGAACAAATATATTGTACGCAGGTATAGTCATACCCCGAACATACCGCGCTATGCAGCTAAAACAGCTATCAGTGAGGCCCATATCTAGAAAAGAAGAGCCTCAATACCAGCAACTCATGGAAGATCACCACTATTTGGGCGCTATCCCAAAGATTGGAGAGACTCTCTGGTACGTGGCGATCTATGAAGGGCAGTGGGTGGGACTGATTAGCTTTTCAGCGGCAGCCTTAAAATGCGCCGCACGGGATCACTGGATAGGGTGGAGTTACCGCCATCAATAAACATCAATAAACATCAAACAGATATTTGTTAAAGCGCTTCATCGACGAGCACAATGTGTCTTATCTCAACACCAGTTAAGCCATCATTTTAATTTAGGCGAGATAACGATGAAAATAACCGCACAACAAATGCGATCATTATCGGGTTTTTTCAAAAACATCACCGATCCTCGTCGCGCCCAAGGACGGCGTCATCAACTATCCTCAGTACTGGGCATTGCCGCAGGAGCTGTGCTGTGCGGCATGAAGAGTTATGACGCCATCTCGGGTTGGGCCAACAGCTTAAGCCAAAAAGCCAGAGAGCATTTTCGTTGCCGTTATACCCAGGGAAAGTATTCGGTACCTAGTCTTAGCATTATCAGGAACGTCTTAGTCAAAACGGATCCGCTTGAACTAGAGGCCGCTTTTCAGCGCTGAAATGATGCCTATGCGCCAGAGGATCCCTCTCTGGCGATTGATGGTAAAGTGATGTGCAATGCTATTGATGAGTCGGGACGTCAAACGCAAATTATGAGCGCTATTGGGCATAACAGTGGTATTTGTTACGCCCAAAAAAAGTAGGTGCCTTGCCTGTTGGTTTAGGTTCAGACGAGGTAAAACAGACGAACGAAATAAAATATGCGCCCATACTATTAAATGACATAGGCATTGAAAACATAGG
>JBLHGN010000010.1:0-31228 GCA_047616325.1 Lentisphaeria bacterium | reverse complement strand
GCTTGAGCCACAAATACCTTTTGCGATAGACGAACTTGAAATCTTACAAGCCACCAGCCCTAACATGTGGGCAATACTGAGTTACAGTCAGAATAGCAGCCATGACAATCGAGTCTCGAAAATCGACATTGAATTATGCGATGAGCAAGGCAATCTGTGTGTACGCTTCAATGCATATTCCTCTAAAGCGTTTTCGTTTTCAAGCCCAAAAAATATAGTCCAAACGGCTCAACAAGTCCTAGAGTTCGACGCGCAAAATCATACCAAAATTTTATCAATGGTAAGCCAGCAGGAGCTGTCAAAAGAAACATTTAAAAGTCTTATGATGAGTCTTCATAGCGGTCGTTAAATAACGTTTTAAATCTAGTTTAAAAGGGCGTAAAGTATAGTGGATGTTCAATTAGATAAAATTTACGACGACTTTAAAAATAGTCATATCAGTGAGCAGCAAGCGCTGGATGAATTGAAAATTGTTTGGTCAAACCGAACCCGTCAGCAGGATTCTCAAACTTGTTCTCAGTGGGGTATGTTCGATTTTTTTTGGCAAAAGCCCAGAAAAACCGATTTTTTAGTTACCGAGTCAAATGACTTTTCCTCACAAATATTTATTCTTTGCAATCCGACACATGTGGGTTTGACAGACTTTACTGATTGGTGTGCCGGACAGGCGCCAGTCGAGGTTAACTGTATAGTGCTAAAAAGTAGCTACGCCAATACAGGCCAGCGCTACACCGATTACGCAAACCAAGTTCTGACCATTGTCAAAGACTGGTTTACATTGAAAAATAATCAGAAAACCCAGATTAATCTATGCGTTTTTAATCAACATACTAAGTCGGCTAAGCAAAAATGGGACTGTATTAAACCTGAGTTTTCGCAAGGTTTATTTGGCATCGTAAAATCTGCAGCACAGGAAAACCAGAAGATAATACCACGACTAATCCAGTTTAATTATGGCGAATCTAGTTCAGAGCTAATTGCTAAAATACAGCAGTTAAAAACTATACCTTCTCCAGACTCTGGGGTTTTTCGTTATCGAGGAACGGAATTATTCGAACTTGTCTGGAAGGAGATTGAAAAATCGCAATCAGAACCACTTCCTGTGTGGCGGGACCATGGTGTCTATTTAATAACAGGCGGTCTAGGTGGATTAGGCCTTATCTTTGCCCAGGAAATAGCCAGCAAAACAAATAATGCAACCGTGATACTGGTTGGTAGATCGCTACTGCCAGAAAGTTCTCAATCTACCGCCCAGCATGCCATAGCAGAAATCAAAGAAGCGGGTGCCGAATGTGTTTATTACCAGGCTGATATCACCAAAGAAAAGTCGGTAACAGAATTATTCAAAATAATTCACAAAAACCATACAAAACTCAACGGCATTATACACAGTGCTGGGGTAAACATTGACAATTTTATCATCAATAAAACCGCCCATGAGTTGGAGCAAGTGTGCGCTCCGAAGGTGTCGGGGTTGTTGCAACTGGATCTCGCCAGCCAGGCCTATGAACTTGATCTGTTTGTACTATTTTCCTCAATGTCTGCGGTGTGCGGCAATCTTGGGCAGGCAGACTATGCAGCTGCAAACGCCTATATGGATGCTTATTCTGAACATCGCAATCATCTGGCCCAAATGGGACTAAGGCAAGGGCAAACCCTGTCGATTAACTGGCCCTTGTGGCGTGACGGCGGTATGCAAGTTGATGCTGCAAGCAAAACTGCGCTAAAAACGCACTACGGAATAGTGCCGATGTCCAGCCAGTCAGGCTTCGCTGCTTTTTATCAGGCCATTTCAGAAAATCGCAGCCAGGTTATGGTTGTTGCGGGGGATATAAAAAAGATATCCACGACCCTGATACATCCATCGATTTCACGTTCAGAACCGCTGCAACAGGAATTGACTCAATTCATTACACAGCAACTCGCCAATATTCTTGCTCTCTCAGTGCAGGATATTGATGAGCAATGCGCATTTCGTGAATTGGGTTGCGATGCAATTAATTTAGTGTCATTAAGCGCCGCCATTGAAGAAAGCTATGACGACAAGTCCCTTTCTCTTAATCTGACGTTGGACACAAGCATTAATAAACTTTCCAAAACGATTGCCCACCACTACCAGCATATGAATTCAATCCCTGAAAAGAAAGAAAGTCATATTTCAAAATCCGTCTCAGGGCTTAAAAAAGCCAATACAGGTCAGGGAGTTTCAAATTTTATGGCTGCAGGTAAAAATTATTCAGATGCTCTTTCTTCACGTGTGTTGAAAGAAAAATCCATAAAATATTTTGTTAATAAATTCAGCAGTTCATTGAAAGTTTCCTCTGAACTCATTAGTACGTCAGAGCCGCTGGAAACCTATGGCGTTGATTCCTTGATGATTATGGAATTGACCAGACAGCTGGAATCCGTATTTGGCTCGTTACCCAAAACTCTCTTTTTCGAGTATCAAACGATAGAAGAGTTAAGCGAATATTTTATTGATAGCTATCGCTTAGAGATGGAGGATATTCTGCAAGTTAATGCCGCGGACCGTTCTGACAATTCCGCCATCCATAAAACACAATCTGTTAGTGCATCACAGGTAAATAGTGAAACTCTTAATGAAAGATCAGGAAATGGAAAAATCAGTGGTCGCCAAAAGAAAAGAATAGGTCAAATGTCTACACAAAGACCTCAACCAAAACAGGAAAATGACATTGCTATCATTGGTGTGGCCGGAAGATATCCGCAAGCCCCTTCAGTAAATCAGTTTTGGGAAAACCTTAAAGCCGGTAAAGACTGCATTACCGAGATACCTAATGACCGTTGGAACCATAATCAATATTTTGATGAAAACAAAAATAGCCCTGGCAAGAGCTACAGTAAGTGGGGTGGATTTATCGACGATGTCGATAAATTTGATTCTTTGTTTTTTAATATCACCCCTAACGATGCCAGACTCATGGACCCTCAAGAACGACTTTTTCTGGAGTGTGTCTATGCAACAATGGAAGATGCTGGATATACCCGCGAAGAACTGGCTTCTTTAAGTTCACCTGACATTGAAAGTAATGTTGGCGTGTTCGTTGGCGCAATGTACCAGCAATATCAGTTATATGGTTCTCAGCACAATGACCAAGGTGTTAGCCCCGCAGTCTCCAGTAACATAGCCAATATTGCGAATCGAATTTCTTATTTTTGTAATTTTAATGGCCCTAGTATTGCGCTGGACACCATGTGCTCATCATCTTTAACGACACTACATCTGGCTTGTCAGAGTATTCGTCAGGGGGAAATTGAATTGGCCCTTGCCGGCGGAGTGAACGTTTCTATTCACCCCAATAAATACATTATGTTGAGCCAAGGCCATTTTGTGTCAAGCAAAGGCCGCTGTGAAAGTTTTGGACTGGGAGGAGAAGGCTATGTTCCCTGTGAAGGGGTCGGCGCAGTTCTGTTAAAACCCCTGCGTAAAGCGATTGCCGACGGCGACCATATATATGGCGTTATCAAAGGCACATCCGTTAATCACGGTGGCCGCGCCAATGGATATACCGTACCTAACCCTAATGCTCAGGCTAAGGTGATTCGCAACGCATTCAAACGTGCCGGAGTCGACCCCCGCACAGTAAGTTACATGGAAGCACACGGCACTGGAACCACATTAGGTGACCCTATTGAGATACTGGGCTTGAATAAAGTTTTTATGGAGCAAAGTGACAAAACTAAATATTGTGCAATCGGCTCAGTAAAATCAAACATCGGTCACGCGGAAAGCGCCGCCGGTATAGCAGGGATTACCAAAATATTGCTGCAGTTAAAGCATCGGCAAATTGCGCCCTCTCTGCATTCAGGGAAACTGAATCCGAACATTGATTTTGAGAATAGTGCTTTTGTGGTACAGCAGGAATTGGCAGACTGGCAGCGTCCGCTGGTCAACATCGACGGAGTAAGCCGGGAATTTCCTCGTATTGCCGGTATCTCGTCATTTGGTGCGGGTGGTTCCAACGCTCACGTCGTAATTGAAGAATACACACCAACGGCGTCCGTCGATGAGCATGTTTCATCCAGCCCTCAATGCCTTGTAGTGTTGTCTGCGAAATCGCAGCCGGTATTAGAACGTAAAGTTCACCAACTTCTTTTTGCCCTAAGTGACAACTTGCAAGAAACACCACTTAAAGACATCGCCTACACGTCACAGTTGGGCAGAGAAGCTATGGACTGTCGACTAGCACTTATTGTGACATCCAAGGAAAGTTTAGCGACGAAATTATCCGCTTATATCAATAACGAAAAATACATTGAAGATTTGTTTGAAGGCCACATTAAGCCGCACAAAGAGACCTTTAGCGTGTTGGCCGACGAAGATGTCGCACTGACCACATCAGCGTGGATAGCCAAGTGTAAATACGACAAGCTGCTCAGCATGTGGGTAAAGGGCCTCTACATCAATTGGTCTCAGTTACATGTTGGCAATGATTACAAACGAGTTTCTTTGCCTGGATACCCCTTTGATCGTACTCGTTACTGGGTAGACAACGCCGATATTCAGCAACTGCAACCCAACGGGCATTTTCCGGTATTGGCGCAGAATAGCGAAACAAAAGACGATTTTTTCTATAAGCCTGCCTGGCAAGAAAGCACTCTGCTACATAATTCTTCTGCCACTACAGAGGGAGGGGGAAATGTCCTATTCGTTTACGGTCATGCCTCAACAGAACTCGTCTCTGCTTTGGAATCTTTGCACAGCCAGGACAATATCACCAAGATTGAACTAGCCAATACCCGCAACCAGCTATCAGGAAATACCTGGCAGATTAGATCCGATAAAATTAAAGACCATTTGATGACGGAATTATCAAATACCCACTTTGATTTGGTTTATTTTATTAGCTCGACTCATTCCGTCACCGTTGACCCAGACCTTGAACTCATGTCGAGAGATGAAAGTGAACGTTCATTTGCATTTTTCCGACTGATAAAAGGGCTCAACTCACGAAGCATTACTCAGGGTAAATTAAACCTAAAAGTAGTCACACAAAACGTTCATCAACTAGCATCAGATTCCACCGCTGCGGCGCCGGTTGGAGGCAGTCTCTCAGGTATCACAAAAACTTTGTGTAATGAATATGCCAAAGTATCGGCCTGTTGTATCGATATCGACACGCCCGCGCTCGGTATACACACGGGGGGATATTGGGACAAAGTAGCACACGGTATTTTCCAAGAAGCCGCTACCTTGGAATGCTCAGAAGTGGTTCTACGGGGTAATCATAGGTATCAACGACAGTTCGAAGCCGCGATGCTACCGCCTCTAAATGGTCAAGATTCACCTCTGGTATATCGCAAACACGGCATCTACGCTATTTGGGGCGGAGCAAGTGGCATCGGGCTGGCATTAGCAAAATATCTGGCAACTTATTACCAGGCACGCGTTGCGATCATTGGCCGTAGCAAAGAAGATGATGCAAAAAAGGCAATAGTGGCAGAGATCGTAAAATTGGGTGGAGAGGCTATTTATATTAGTGCGGATATCGGCGCAATAAATAGCACTCAAAATGCGTTTGAGATTATTAAACGACAGTTTGGTGGAATTCATGGCGTCGTGCATTCAGCGGTTGTGTTGAATGACATTATGCTAAGTTCAATGACTGAAGACATGTTTGGCAGCGTGATGGCTCCCAAGTTGCAAGGATCATGCAATCTAGCCAAAGCGACTTGCAACGATGAACTAGATTTTATGCTAGTTTTCTCATCGGTTGCCGGGTTTGCAGGTATGCCGGGACAGGCGAATTATGCCGCTGCAGCCACATTTCAAGACAGCTTTGCCTGTTACCTAAATCGTAACAGAAAGTACAACGTGAAAGTCATCGACTGGGGGTTTTGGGGCAGCATTGGGGTGGCCGCTAATGAGCGACAACACGCTAAATTTTTAGCGCAAGGTATTTTACCCATCGAGACTCAGGAAGGGATTGAGGGGATTGAACGAATATTGGGCCAGCCCGAACCTCAGATTGTCGTCTTCAAAGCAAAAGAGTCTGTGTTGCAACAATTTGGGATCGACAAAACCACGCCAAAACAATCACAAATCGAATTAGTATCCAATCAGGTCAACGCAGCTTCGACACCAGATATCGCTCAGATATTACTTGAAGAATTTTCCACTTTGACTGGCTATCCCATTAATGACATAGACCAAAATTCCGAGTGGACCGATATGGGTGTCGACTCTATTAAGATGATGGCCATGTTGGGCAGTATCGAATCCCGTTGGGGTATCCGAATCTACCCGAATGAATTGGAAATCTATACCACACTCTCCACATTTTCGGATTATTTGGCCCAGGAAATTGCGGATGATCAGTCGCAAAATGCGGCCCATACTGCGCCTTTACCTTTACCTTCATTGAAAGTAGGTACCTTGGTTGAAGTAATGCCGGGACAGGAAGACGTTGCCAGCGTCATGTTAAATGAATTTTCCAGCTTGACCGGAATTCCCGTAAATGCGATTGATGTTGACGCCGATTGGGCTGACATGGGGGTCGACTCCATCAAACTTATGGCCATGTTAGGTAGCATTGAATCCCGTTGGGGAATCCGGATATATCCTAATGAATTGGAGCAATACGCCACACTAAAAAGCTTTTCAAAATATTTAGGCTCTGAGTTAGAGCTTGCACGTCCTGTAAAAATTGTAGCCGAAGAGGCAATGCCATCCGATAATCCTAGCCACATTAATGCGACACCAGTACAACCACTGAAGAAGCTTGAACAGAATTTTTATTCGAATAATGTTTCCCCGTTATTTCCCGGTGCCAAGCCATTATTGTATGTGCTCAGCACTCCACGTGCGGGCTCTACGCTACTGCGCGTAATGTTGATGGGGAATCCTGAGATATTTTCGCCGCCAGAACTTCACTTACTCCCCTTTGATTCTAGCAAGCAAAGAGCTAAATACTTTGCTGACAATAATCGCCAATTTTTAGGTGAAGGTTTTATAGAAACTATTGCTGAATTGGAAAACCTTAGCGTGGAACAAGCTCTTGAGCGAGTTGGATCACTGCAAGAGCAGGACGTCTCCGTCGCTGAAATATACGCCATGCTGCAAGATCTCGCTGGTGACCGCTTTGTGGTAGACAAATCCCCATCTTACGCCAGTGATATGGCAATACTGAAAAAGGCGGAAACCACCAGCAAGGAACCGCTTTATATATTTCTAGTGCGGCACCCCATCGCCGTTATGGAATCATTTGTACGTAACAGATTCGACAAATTATTAGGCATCACAGAGGACCCTTGGGAATATGCCCAAGAGCTTTGGTTAAGCTACAACAATAATTTACGAAACTTCTTAGCCACAATTCCAGCTGAACGGCAGTGTATGATTCGCTACGAAGAACTGGTGAAAAACCCAGAAATCGTGATTGGCAGCTTATGCCAAAAATGGGGCATAACGTACAACGAAAAAATGTTGAAACCCTACGAAGGGGACAAAATGACAAAGGGTCTGCGGGGACATTCAATGACCATTGGTGATCCTAATTTCGCCAAGCACAATAAGATAGAACCGAGCCTGGCAGGCCATGATCAGCACAATAAAGAAAAGCTGGCATCTTTACGCCCTGAAACGCTGATATTAGCTGAACAATTAGGCTATGACGTGGGGATATTGAGCCGGTACCCATTACTCCCTTCTCAGCAGAACTTTATGCGGCAGTTTTCCTCGGATCCAGTGTGGCATATTGTGCAACATACTAGAGTTCGAGAACAATTTGACGTTGATTTATACACGCGGAGCCTGCAACAACTGATCAACAGGCATATGCAGTTACAAATGTCTTTTACTAAGAAAGATGGTAACTGGGAGCAGCAGCTTAATCACAACGTCACCGTTACCGTGGATTTTGAAGACTTGTCAAAACTAGACGGTAAGAAGCTTGACAGAAAAATAGCTGAAATTGAAAGCCGCTTGAACCGGCGGCTAGATCTGAATTGCGCACCACTAATGACCAGTGCCGTAGTTAAGTTGGGGGAAGCCGATTTTCGACTCATTCTAGTGGTTCATCACCTTGTTTCTGACGGTATCACCCTACACCTCATTGAAAGGGAGTGGTTGCAAATCGCCGATGCAGAGCGCATTGGTACCAATATTAATCAGCACAATAACGAAAAGCAAAAAGTTGAATACCTGAAATATCTAGAGGATATTCAGCAGCAATCGGTACTGGCTGATACCCCTGAAATAGTATCTTATTGGAAAAATCAGTTTTCTGAAAACACACTCACTCCCAGTGACTACCCATTAGATAAAAGCACCGCCAAAGATCATATAGCTTCTGAAAAAAGTGTCCAGCGCATCTTAACATTTGCAGATTTCGGTATCATGGATTTAAAAACGAAGGGACAGGCATTTGAATACCTCTCGGTTGGCTTATACAAGAGTATCGCGCAATGGACAGGACAAAGTCATGTAGTTCTAGCCCATCGCTTACATCGGCGAGATTTAAAGGACAAAAATCGGCACTTCTTATTGATGGGATGGTTAGCTGGGGATGTGGTTCTTGGGTTTGATACGGCGCGGGAAAACGAAACACTATGTGCAGACTTTCGAGATCAATATCGGGCGATACCGGCTGGTGGTTTAAATTATGAGCTCTTGCACAATCAAGGCAAGCTGGCAGCAACTCATGATGTTGCTGCTGTAAGATTGAACTTCCAACCGGAAAATCCAGCGAAGAAAAATACCGATTCAGATATTTACCTATACGAAAGTCCCAATCATGAGCGCCAGTATTTACTGGATGTCATCGTTCGTATCCACCAAGATCAAATTAAATTAATCATCCGTTATTCAGAGAATCGCCACAATAAATCGACCATTCAAAATATTATTAATCATTGGGTGGAAGCAACCAGCGAGTTAACGCCGGTTAGCAATGATTCCGTGGTGAAAATGGAAGATAAGCGGCTAAGGTTTGCACCAAAAGGCCCATTCCACACGATTAGAAACTTTTATAAGCGCCGCGCCAATCAGGCGCAAGTAAAAAAAGTGGGAAAATGATGTTTGCTATTAAAACTCAATCTCAATGTGTTTTATGCCTGACTGGAAAGCCGCTTGCGAATGTTGCGTATAGTCATTTCTGGCATGTGCCAAGACAAGAAATCGCGTTTAATTCCTTCGTTAATACCCCTATGAAAGGTCAAAAAAAACTGACATTTTCGAATCTTGGAACCTCTGCCGATTTCCCCCAAAAAATATCGGCCGAGAATTATAAGGTTCGCTATTGTTCAATGTTAAGCCCCTTTGGCAAAAACAATGAAAAGGTGCGGAACCTGTTCCAAGGCTCACCCACCGCCTTTTATGTTAAGGAACGCGCATGAACGCTTATATTTTTCCTGGTCAGGGTTCGCAGTACAAAGGAATGGGAAAGTCGCTATTTGATTTATTCCCCGAGTACGTAGAGCAAGCTAATGATATTTTGGGGTATTCCATTACCGAGTTATGTATGGAAAACCCCGATAAAAAACTGTCGCTAACCCAATTTACTCAACCTGCATTGTATGTGGTCAATGTGCTGAGCTATTTGCAAAAAGTACGAGGTGCCGGCGTTAAACCAATTTGCGTTGCAGGTCACAGTCTCGGCGAATACAACGCCTTGTTTGCTGCAGGAGCCTTTGATTTTTTAACGGGTTTAAAGATGGTGAAAACGCGCGGAACTTTGATGGCGCGAGCAGACTCAGGCGGCATGGTGGCAGTCATCGGGTTGAAAGCCGATAAAATACAACAGCTATGCCAAGGGTTTGATTCTAGCGAAGTGCAGATCGCAAACTACAATTCACCGTCGCAAGTGGTGATATCAGGGAATCTTGTCGCACTTGAGGAGGTGCAAAAGGCACTTAATAGCGCCGGCGCCCACTGTATCCCCCTGAATGTCAGTGCCGCATTTCATTCAAAACATATGCACGCTGCCAGTCTGGAATTTGCCGACTGTCTCGAAAAAATCGAGTTTAAGCCTTTGCACCTGCCTGTGATTGCCAACATAACCGCCCAGCCTTATCCGCAAGATTCCATTAAGGAATACTTGGTGAAACAGATAACGGGAGCCGTGCAATGGAATGACACTATTCGGTATATTCAGGGATTTGGCAACATTGATATCGAAGAAGTGGGTCCTGGTAATGTACTGACCAAGCTAAGCATAAAAATACGAAAAGAAGCAAAACCGATACGCTCCAATCAATCTGAAATCCTGCATAAGGCACAATCTATACCTAAAAAACCCGCCGTCCAAAAAATCGTTATTCAATCTGCGGCCGCATTAGGGTGCAAACGTTTTAAGCAGTCCTACGGATTGGATTACGCTTATCTGGCGGGCTCCATGTATCGGGGAATCAGCTCTAAGGAAATTGTGGTGAAAATGGGGCAATCTGGAATGTTGGCATTCCTAGGTACTCAGGGGCAGCCACTGCCAGATATCGAGCGAGACCTTCGCTTTATCCAGCATCAGCTATGCCGCGGCGAAGCGTATGGCATCAATCTTTTTCATTCTCGCCACACTGCTCAGGAATCGGCTCTTGTGGAATTGATCCTACGCAACAACATCACAATCGTTGAAGCAACTGGCTATCTGCAAAATCTATCACTAGAACTGGTGTATTACCGACTCAAAGGACTGCAACAAGCAGATGATGGTCGGATAGTGGCGAAAAACAAAATCATTGCCAAGCTTACCCGGCCTGAAGTTGCCACCGCTTTTTTATCGCCAGCTCCAGAGAAAATAGTGCAGCAGCTATTGTCAGAAAAACGTATCACAGAACAGCAGGCCCAATACGCAAAACAGGTTCCTATGGCGGATGATCTTTGTGTCGTGGCGGATTCCGGAGGGTATACAGACAAAGGGGTCGCCAGCGTCATGATCCCAACAATATGCCGTTTGCGGGACAAAATCCTGAGTCAGTTTAAATATACCAATACCATTGGCGTTGGTGCAGCCGGTGGTATCGGCACGCCCGAAGCGGCCTTATCGGCTTTTATCTTAGGTGCCGACTTCATTGTTACCGGCTCTATTAATCAATGCACGGTTGAAGCAGGCACCAGTGATGTGGTTAAAGACTTGCTACAAAGCATGAACATTCAAGATACCGACTATGCCCGAGTGGACGAAGTATTTGATGTTGGTGGGCACATTCAAGTACTGAAAAAAGGCGGTTTTTTCAGTACTAGAGTCAACACGCTTGCTGACATTTATGCTCGCTATGAGTCCCTAGACGCAATCGATGCTGAAACCCAGGAATACCTGCAAGACAAGTTTTTTGGCATGTGTTTTGAGGACGTCTACCGCGAGCTAAAAGACAAGGAATACAAACACAAGCCAGAGGTGATTGAGCGTGCTGAAACCTTTCCAAAATACAAAATGGCATTGCTGTTTCATTGGTACTTCGTGAATGCATCCAAGTGGGCTATTGACGGCAACGAAGAACGAAAAGTTGATTTTCAAATAATGACGGGTCCAGCACTTGGGGCATTTAACCAGTGGGTAAAAGACACTGACTTAAAATATTGGAAAAATCGCAAAGTGGATGAGATTGCCACTAAGTTACTCGCTGAAACAGCGGAACTGCTTAGTCATTCAACTAAAAGACTAATGACTGCATTACCATATTAACTAAAAACATGAGGTTACTGATGTTATCGATAACACTACTAAAAAACATAAGCTTGATTGCTCTGTTAGGGATTAGCGCCCATTCATTGGCAAGTGATGATGCCTATCTTAGCTATGTATCCCAGGAGCAGTATACCATCTTAAATGAGCAGCAGAAAATAGGGTTGGCAATAGCTATACAACAAGATCAAGTGGATCAAGGTTGGAAAGACTCCCAAGCCAACATGGAAATGGTGCTGATCAATGGTTTTGGGGATGAGAATATTAGGAGCTTGGAAGTAAAGTCACTGGAAATCGAAAACGATGGGGACAAAAGCATCACCGTTTTTAAAACTCCCAGAGATGCAAAAGGCACCGTTTTTTTAACCTATTCCCATGTAACTAAAGATGATGATCAGTGGTTATATTTGCCTGCCTTAAACCGCGTAAAACGCATTAACTCAAGAAATAAGTCAGGGCCATTTATGGGCAGCGAATTTTCATTTGAAGATTTGCTGTCTTTTGAAGTGCTGAAATTTGACTACAACTATCTTGAAGACCAAAAGCTGGACGGCATCGATTGTTATGTGGTTGAACGTTTTCCAAAAGACGAAAACTCCGGTTATACGCGCATCGTTTCCTGGATAGACAAGCAGCACAAGCGATTTATGAAATCGGAATATTACGATCGAAAAAACAGCCATTTAAAGAGTCTTATCCCGAGCGATTTTCAGCTCTATTTAGACAAATACTGGCGTGCCAATATGCTGTCTATGCAGAATCATCAGACGGGAAAAATGACCCAATTACATCTTTCGGATATGACATTAGATACCGGTTTGACCGACGCTTCTTTCTCTAGAAACAGTTTAAAACGGGCTCGTTAGATTATGGCTAAAATAAAATACCTCGCCTATAAAAACAGAAACTATTTCACTATTCGCAATATGGTGAGATCCTTGACAGATATACAGGAGTAATTAAATCATGATAGTAGAAGTATCTTTTATTTCAGTTCTCGTAATGTTTTTTGCCGTTGACTATATCAGAGGGAGTTATAGAGGTAGGGAGTACTTTACCATGCGTAATATGGGCGTTAATCTTATTGGTGTGGCCGGGGTAGCCGTAAGCCGTCCATTAATGGCATTTTTAATAGGGGGTTTATTAGTTTGGGTATTTCCTTACTCGTCCGGGGGTTTAAGTAGTGTCGATTTTTCAATAGTTTTTATTATCTATATATTACTGGAGGACTACCTCAACTACTGGCTGCACAGAGCGGCGCATGTTAATAAAAATCTATGGCTATTACATAAAGTGCACCACTGCCCGGATACCATGGATGCGACTGTAGTTGGCAGGCATTCATTTGTCTGGTGGTGCATGGTGCCCACCGCGTGGTTAGGTGCGATAGTTATTTGGGCCGGAATGGGTGAAGTGGTAGTTTATGCATCGTTGATAAAGGGGCTGGTTGGTATATTGCAACATTGCAACGTGCGCTGGGATTTACGTCTCCTTGATAATAAATACACACGCCCTTTCATGTGGTTATATATGCGCATAATTGCGGTTCCAGATACCCATCATTATCATCACAATTTAGAAGGCGGAGAGAAAAATTATGGTGCCCTCTTCATTCTATGGGATTTAATTCACGGGACGGCGGTTTTCCCAAATAGACAGGTCAAAAACTTTGGTTTGTATGACAAAGACGAAGAGGATGAGTGGTATGTACAAGTATTTCAGCCTTTTGTAAGGGCCAGGAAACAAAAATCCAGTAACAACATTGTAATCAATGAAACCAGTAATACTTAGCCGTCAAATATTAAGATAAAAAGGATATTAACTTGAAAAAATTGCCAGAATTTGTCGTCAAAAATCCGATAAAAATTATATTGTTTTCATTGGTTTTTATTCTTGTTTCATCCATCGGTTTCCGTTTTTTTTACATTGAAACAGATTATGAAGTGTTCTTTGATGGTGAAAATGAACGCCTTAAAGCACACCTCACCCTAGAAAGAGAATATGGCCGAAAGGACGGCATCAGGGTTGGCATTGCTCCCCAAAGAGGTGGCGTGTTCGATGCGGAAAATCTGGCCATCATAGAAGAAATTACCGAAGCATTTTGGCAAATCCCCTATTCAAACAGAGTTGAATCGCTAACTAATTTTCAATATGCGAGAGATATTGAAGGGGAATTGGAAACCAGTGACTTATTCAAAGACTCGTTGAATCTATCTGCTGCTCAATTGCAGGAACGCAAAGACTATGCGCTGTCTGAACCCGCTGTAGTCAATATATCGGTTAACCCTAAAGGCACTTTTACGGGCATTATCGCCTATGTAACGCTGCCGGAAGGCAACCCCAGAGCGACGGGTGAAATCGTGGCCGCCACAGAGGAAATTCTGGCAGTTTTCACTGATAAATATCCCCATATTGAATTTCATATTACCGGATCAGTGCCCACCAACTTCGCCTTTTTCAAAGCCTCTACCAAGGGCATGGCGACGCTGATATTGCTAATGATCGTGCTGGGCCTGTCTTTGTTGGCTTATTTGCAGCGCTCCTGGTCCGCTATCATCGCTACTTTCTCAGTGATTATCGGTGCCGCTGTTATTGGGCTCGGGCTAGCATCTTGGCTGAGGCTGCCCTTTACCGCGTTTTCTTCCAACGCCATTCTTATTATCATTACCGTGGTCATTGCGAATACCGTTCATATTATTGCTCTAATTAAAAAGGGCATGCGCGATGGTCTTGATAAGAAACCTGCCATTGTTAACTCCCTGCAACGTAATCTTAAGCCCGTGTTTTTAACCACATTAACGACCGCCATTGGATTGTTGTGTTTAAATTTTTCAGACATTCCACCAAGCCGATTTCTTGGGATCACTTCAGCTCTCGGCGTCGTGGGTGCTTTTATCCTCACCTACAGTATGTTGCCTGCCATCCTTTCGTTACTCCCCATGAATGCCAAGTCTGCGGCAAGTGGCGTTAATGACGCTATCTGGGAAAACCTATCTGACTATGTGTTGGGTAAAAAGAAATTGATCACGCCCGTGCTGTTGATTTTAATCGTAGGTACCGTCAGTTTTATTCCTCAAAACGAAGTGAACGACAGCATCCTGACTTATTTCGATGAGGATGTGAAATTTCGTTCTGACACCGACTATTTGGTGGAAAACTTATTCTTTTATTACACCTTAGATATCTCCATTCCTTCAGGCCGTGAAAATGGCATTAACAGCCCTGAGTACATGGAAAATATAGGGCATTTTCTCGAATGGCTGGAGCTACAACCCGAAGTGTACAGCGTGATCACTTTCGCCCATACGATGAAAAATCTAAACCGTTCTATGCATGACGGCGATCAGCAGTGGTGGAAGTTGCCACAAAACACCGAATTGTCCACGCAATACCTGCTGCTGTATGAAATGTCCCTGCCCTTTGGTTTTGACATGGGCAACTTGGTTAATGTCGACAAATCTGCCTCAAAGATGATTGTTGGTTTACACGATTTAGATAGTAAGCAACTTATTGCCTTTGACCTTAGGTTAGAAGAGTGGATGGCGAACCATTTTCCCCCAGTAATGCAAACCAAAGCCGGTGGTGCATCCATTATGTTTGCCAATATATGGGGCGACGCTGCAGCTAGTAATATCGTGGGGATGCTAATTGCCGTCGTGGTTATTTCTATCATTATCGCTGTGGCAATGGGCAGTTTTTCACTGGGTGCGTTGAGCTTGTTGCCTAACCTTTTACCTGGACTAATGGCTTTTGGCCTCTGGGGACTAATTGACGGCCGTATTGATATGGGGGCTTCTGTGGTAGCCATCATCACCTTTGGTATCGTAGTGGACGATACCATTCACTTTATTAGCAAGTTCCAATATGCCTTTCAAGAACTTAAACATAACGCAGAGCAGTCGGTCAGATATGCTATGTCTAACGTTGCTGAAGCCATTAGTACTACCACCGTCGTTTTAGTTTGCGGCTTTGCCATACTCGCTCAGAGCAGTTTTACATTAACTGGAAACATGGGGAAATTAACCTGCATTTTACTGGTTTTTGCGCTGATCTTAGACCTGCTTTTATTGCCTAACTTGTTGCTGTTCATTTATCGAAACAAAGGTTCAAAGCAACAAGAAAACAAAAATATAGGCATTGATGTTGCCATAGCAATGCCGAGCACTAAATGAACAAAGCTAAGCTCGTATTAGACGCGGGGAGCAGAGGTGCTCTCCCTTAATTAATATTTAACCATTTACCAGCGAGTCTCGCTCTGGAAAAGAAATAGTTATGACATTTAGAATCGATGAAATTCACCAAAAAGGTACAACGCTCTTCTCGGTTAAGAAGGACCCAGGGGTGGAGTTGAATGAAGATTCTCTGCTGCAACTTGCTCAGTATATCGATCGAAACGACGTTGTTTTATTGAGAAATTTTGACTTGCAGGCGCTAGATGATTTTAAAGCATTTAGCGATTCATTTAACGATCAGTTTCAACCTTATGTCGGCGGTGCGTTCGAAAGGGAACCAGTGCAAGGAGATAGAACCATACTGGAAGTCACTGGCGGAAAAACCTCATTGGTACCCCTGCATGGTGAAATGTATTACTCCCAGATTAAGCCCAGCCGACTTTGGTTTTATTGCCATGTTGCTCCATCCAAAGGTGGTGCTACCCAAGTTTGTGATGCAGCTACTTTCTATCGGCAACTGTCTGAAACTACTAAGACATTATTGCAGAATAATTTGGTCAGCTATATTGTTACGTATCAAAAAGAAGAGTGGCGAAATATATTTCAAAATGACGATCTACAGAAAGTGAAAGACCACTGCGAATCCGAAAAGATGGATTTTAAGGTCTTACCCAATGACGGCATTCAAACCACCTACACAACATCACCACTGGTCAAGCATAAAGATGGTTCTATGCTGTTCATCAACAACCTTATTCCAATTCTCGCTCAAGAATACATCTTACAAAAAAATAATCGAGTGGTGCGTTTGCAAAATGGTACACAGATTTCCCTCCAGATATTTGAGGAATTCATTGGCTTAACAAATGCTATCGCCTATGACCATAACTGGCAATCACAAGATGTAATTGTGGTAAATAACCAGCATGTGATGCATGGCCGAACTCAGATTATTGACCAAAATCGACACATACTCGTTAGGCTTGGCTATGAAGCTAGCCTTCGTTGTGCGTTACGTTAATTAACTAGACTATTCAGGAATTCCCATGAACAAAAAAAACAATCAAAACGAATTGCTACATCCTTATTTTGGCGTTAAGTTTCACCGCTGGGGAAGCGACATTTTTCGCTATGGTATTGACTATAGGAATATTAAAAAGTATAAGAAGATCACCCAATACAGCATTAAACTTATCCCCTATATGATCAGAGAAAAATTCAAGTACGATGGACTTATTAATAAGCAAAAAATCGAGAAAGAACCCGTTTTTGTTATTGGTCACTGGCGCAGTGGTACCACTCATTTACAAAATATTTTGACCCAAGATCCTCAGTGGGCTTATTTGAACACCATCCAGTCTGTTTTCCCTAATGTTTTTTTGTTGCTGGAAAAACGTCTGGCGTCAATGCTGCCAGATCAGAAACGAGCAATGGATAACGTTAAGCTTAGTGCTTACACCCCATCCGAAGAAGAAATCGCCTTAGCAACAATGTGTAATGGAAGCTTCTGGCAAGGCTATTTTTTTACTAATGAAATGGATTATTATTTTAATAAATACGTTTTATTTGAAGGGATGAGCCAATCAGAATTAAGACATTGGAAGAAGGGTTATCTTAAATTATTGAAAAAGTTAAGTTACCGCTATCAGGGAAAGCAACTCTTGCTGAAAAACCCGCCGAATACCGCCAGAATTAAAGTGTTACTGGAAATGTTCCCCAACGCAAAATTTATCCATATATGCCGCAATCCCTATGACGTCTATCAGTCACGAGTAAAGCAATATGATTCTGCAGTAAGGATGAAGGATCTGCAAAATTTGAGCAAGGAAGATTGGACCCAGAAGTCACTACGCTACTATCAATTGTTAATGGACAAATATATTCAGGATAGAGAACTTATTCCGGAAGGAAATTTGGTGGAAGTGTCATTCGAAAATCTCAAAGAAAACCCGATGGATATAACAAAAAAAATATATGGTGATCTCAACTTACCCGGCTACGAAGTAGCGAAAGTGCATTTTGCAGAATACGTAAAGGGCCTTAAGAAATACGAACAAAACCATTACGACTACAGTGTTGAAACTACAGCACCCGTTCGTAAAAATTGGCTGCGCTACGGCGAAATATTTGGCTACAATATGGACACCCTCAATATAGCGAAAGAGAGTTCCTAGTCATGTGGAATACCCGACATGCAGACCTACGTAGCTCAGATTACATCGATATTGACGGAGCAACCGCATTTGAACCGCAATGGGAAAATCTAAAGAATATTCCAGCAGCAACCTTTTGTGGTTATGACACAGAGTGCAATTGCTACGTGGCCACACTAAATACTCCGTCAGAAGATAAAGGAACAATCTGGTCTTTTAATTCAAGCGGTGAATTGCGTTGGCATGTTAATACCTTCCAGCCAAGCCTTTCATCACTGGCTGTCGATTCCAATGGATGTATTTATTTTGATGATGGTCTGCAATTTGTCTGCCTTGATACCCATGGCAACCAGCGTTGGGGTCATCCATCCTCTGCGGAAACTGCTGCTGTGGTGATCCTGGCTGACGGACGGTTATTTGTACAAAATGTTCTGGGTGCCATCTGTATATATGACCATCATGGAAAAATTTTATTGGGCAATTTCCAGTTGGATTGTAAAGCCATGAAAAATGGCTGTTGTCACGCCCATATGCCGGGAAAATTAGGCCGTTATCTTTTCAAAAAATCAGCGGAAAAAATTGGTGTCAGTAAAAAATATACGCGACAAATGATCAATCGATTTTTCGGTGTTGGGGTGTTGGCCAAACACGTACCTGCAATTGTTCCTGAACTTAACAGAATTATTTTAATTAATGCTAATGGCGAAAACGAAAGTTACGTCTATGGCTTGGATATAGAATCCAATTCTGATTCCGTTAGCCTAGTTGAAGTTTTTAAAACGACAATTCCCGGAGGCGCGGATACCAGCCCCGCTATATCCTTTGATGGCAAACGATTTTACTGTAGTGACGGCCAAGGTTGTTGCTATTGTTTGTCAACTGAAACGGGAGAAATACTATGGGAACTGCGACTTCCCGGTACCTCATCGGCTTCTCCCAGCGTTTCTCCCGACGGCTATATTTATTTTTCAGTGACAACTGCAGTCATTGCCATTAAGGATTATATTAGTCATGCGGACATCGTCTGGAGGCAAGATTTCAAGCAGCTCAAGCCTGAGGCGAGCAAGTATAAACTCATTGCCAATAGTGTATTGGCCGTGACTCGTGGCTACCTCTATGGCGTGGTAAGTTTGAGTCAAATGTGGCTTGGCAGACCCCTACCAAAATCATCCTGTTTGGTCATCGTCGATCGCATAACCGGAGATATAAAAGATACAACACCATTGGATCATGAAAGCTTATGCACATTAAGTATTATGCCCTGCGGTAGCATCTTAATTCCCAGCAAACCCATACTAAGCGGATTAAAGAGATTATTGAGCAGCCTATATAACCCCCTGTCTCTAATGCATGGTAAGCCGTGGAAATTTAATGGCTTGGTTAAGCTTTCACCCAGGGAAACTGTTCCCCGGTCAGTTAGTTATACGAAGCGGATTGGATAGATTTAAAGTTGAGTTTCTTCGGCGTCTAGGCGATATAAATATGTCCAATCACCAAAATGGTAGGTGGTAAATGGTTGAATGAGAATTTTGGAGAGAAATAAACTTGTGTATAAAATAGGATTAAGCAAAGTAAACTTCAACCGTACCTCGTTAAAATGGTCGAGAAAGCATGTTATTTAGAATATTAACGGTAACGTATTTAATACTGCTAAGTTTTTCTGTAGTAGCGGAGGAATTCGAGGCTTCGGTGAAGCTTGGGCTAGAATCTCGGTATTTTTTTGAGTCTGGTCAGTCCTCTAGCCAGCTCAGTTCTAGTCAAACCTCGCTGGCCGTCGAGCCCGAGTTGTACTGGGGCTGGAATGAAGGTAACGATAGTGTCACGTTCAAACCTTTCTTCCGTATTGATTCCGAAGATGATGAGCGAACGCATGGAGATGTTCGTGAGTTTTCTTATATTCACGTTCGTGATGATTGGGAGTTAAGGGCAGGGATACGTAAAGAGTTTTGGGGGGTTACCGAATTTCAGCATTTGGTGGATATAATTAACCAAACCGACAATGCTGACAACATAAATGGTGAAGAAAAGTTGGGGCAGTTAATGCTCAACCTGTCTTTGGTTGAGCATTGGGGTATTGTTGATTTATATGTGTTACCGGGATTTCGAGAGCGAACCTTTCCCGGTGAGGATGGACGCTTACGCGCACCGTTGACGGTGGACTCTAACAAAGTCGGCTATGAATCCAATAAGGAAGAGGATCATGTTGACCTGGCTATACGTTGGACGCATACCTTTGGATATATGGATATTGGGGCTCATTGGTTTCGCGGCACTAATCGCGAGCCACAGCTTATTCCTACTCAAGTTGGCGAGACTCTTCAGTTAAGACAATATTACAATCAGATAGCTCAGTTTGGCGTGGATGTTCAAGCAAACGTCGGGGATTGGTTGTTGAAGTTGGAATCCATACACAGGGAATCACAGACCGAGGCGTTTGATGCCCTTCAAGCGGGTTTTGAATATACGTATTTTGGGGTATTCGACACTAACTTGAATGTAGGTTTATTAGCCGAGTATAGTTGGGATTCTCGAGGCGAAGAGAGTGTAACTGTACCGGGGACAATTTTCCAAAACGATATGTTTTTGGGGTGTCGTATTGCATTTAATGATGTGCATAGTAGCTCGGTATTAGTGGGGGTAAGTACAGATTTGGATCACGACTCCTCTGCTGTGTTAGTTGAAGCTAGCCGTAGATTGGGAGAGAGCTTCACTGTGAATGTAGATTTGAGGTTGTTTCAAAGTACCGCTCCGGCAGATCCGTTGTTTAGTCTTCGCAGTGATGACTTCGTAAACCTTAACTTGAATTGGTATTTTTGAATGTTTTGATGTACTCCGGCATATTATTTCGGCGTGTAACTACTCAGCGCAATACACATATTGTTTTGCGAAATCAGGAAGTTCGCCGCTAAACAACAACTCCATGGCCCTACTTGAATTTACCCCCTGCTTGCGACACGTGGATAAGCAACCTCGAACACGACAGAATATTTCAGCGCCTTTCATACTACGAAAACAACCCGATATTATTTGATGTACTTTGGTCATTCGTATGTCTCGCTCTCCCTGATTATCGGTAAAAGGAACGATGCCATTATCCATGAAGCGCAGCACATCCTCTTCGAAGTTGATCAATCGTTCAAGCACGATTTCGAGCTTTACTGCGTTTTAAACGGCCACGTTTTCCACGCCTGTCTTTTTCGTCTGGTGGTGGGCATTCCACTTCAGCATTTCTAAGTAATTCTAGGTAGCGTTGCCAACAGGCTACTGAGTCTTTATGATCTAGCTTTCCTCCCGATGTACCAACAGAAAGAGTCCGCAGCGAAGAAAAAGGGCATGCGTTGGGAACAAAGCAAATCGCAAGTTTAATGGTTTAAAATTCTGATCCCCCATTCCTTCTCAGCCTGATTACTCACTAGCTCTAATTGAGTTCAAGTTCAGCTCATTTCCTGTAAGATCTGAAAAAAGAAAAGGCGACATAATTGCACTCATGTCGCCTTTTATCTAACACCCAACAATACCCAAAAAATGTTTATCAGGCAGGATTATCCTATGGAAAACGCCGTCCACTATCAAGAGATTATTGGCACTGACAACAAGAATAATTCATTTTTTACTGTCTGCGGAGATCCTCAACAACCCGGAAACTCTGGGTCTATTTTGGGTTCGCTCTGTTAGAGGTTGTCGAAGATGATCGTGAGCACCCCACCTTTAAATTATTACTCGCCAGACTGTATAACGCGGGACTCAAAATTGAAACATTAATAAGTGCCTTCGATGTGCCCTATACGATATTGAGACGTTGGGCACAGGTTGTTAAGTCTAGTGATTTTGATCCACTCATGCGCATGCTGGCGGGCCGAAGTCATCCTCGCAAACTCACGCAAGAGATTAAAAGTTTTGCAAAGCAGTGGTTCAGAGATATCTATCCTGACAATAAATACCGCTATAGCCAACAGATCCGTGAGGAGATTTCGGAGGTCTTTGAGGTCTCCATCCGCGGCGAGTGTTTACGTCCTCTGTTTAATGAATGGAAACGCCAGCGGCATAAAACGACGCACATTAGACCGGTAACGGTCGATACTGAATGCACAGATTGCTCTCCCCAGACCCCCGATCAACATGACGATAGAACGGATAAAAATCACCAAGGAGTTGGGATTATTGATAACGTACCCCCATCAATACAGTTCCCAGCAGAACACAATCGCAAGCAGGCGTTTATTTTGCCTTTGTCTCAGAGTGCGCTATTAGACGACAATTAGAATGGCGGGTTGGCGATACTTTTTTCAATCGGCAGGGCCGGTTTTCTGGCGGTAACAATATGCTGCTTGCAGCATGGCACGCGTATTTTGGTCGACGGTGCCGGAGCACTTTTATTTTCGCGGGGATAACATCAAGCTGCTCGTGATCGTCACTACCAACCTGCTCAAGCGTGGCGCCATCGTGCGGACACACTTTGTCTGACTCAGGCAGATCGTGAATGATGTCTTCTCGCGGGCAGTCTTTAGGAATACTGACGCGAGGGCGCTTCACTCGTTGGTGCGGTTTGACATCAATCGCTGCGAGGCTATCATCTTGCTCTTCGCTACACTCAAGTGCTTCAACTTCGTTAAAGAGCCCAAGCTGATCGGAAGAGGGTTTTTTACTGGAAGGGCCAAACACTTCACGTTAAAACTGTTTAATAATTTCTTCGGGCGTCAGAATATGATGAATTTTTTCCGCAAATTTTTGTCGAAGTAATTCGTTTTCCTTCTGTAAGTTTGAGACCGTTTCCATGCAGTGCATTATACCAAAACACCTTACACAACGCCTCTATATTTTAAGTGTTTATGCGGTTTTAACCGATTAATATCGAAGCCTCTGAGTAACCATGACCACTGCTCAGAAGTGAGTGTAATTGTTTCTGCTGGGTGCTTTCGGGGCCATTTTAATTTGGCTTTCTCCAAGCGCTTTTGCCACAACACAAAACCCGTATTATTCCAATACAATACCTTTATCTGTGCTCTATTCTTGCTGCAGAAGACAAATATGGCCCGGTCAAATACAGATAACTGCACGTGCTCTTCAACAATTAAATTCAAGCCGTTGATGGCTTTGCGCAAATCGACAGGCTCCCTATTTAGGTAGGTAGTAATGTTCTCGCTCCACCGTATCATCCGAGCGACTTAACCAGCGTTGCAATAAAGTGAGGGGGAATTGTCTCAGCAAAGAAATGTGTTCCTTGCGGAAGGATCAATTCAACACGTGAATCAACGCTGGAGGTATGTCGGTGCCAGCCTTAATGAATGGAGATACCTTTAAGGCGTATTTGGATTTGAGTAAACTGAAATATTTTGGATTGATATCATGAGCCTTGCAAAACTGTGTTTGCGAAACACCACTTTTAGCCCGCAACCTACAGCGCATTGGCTTCATGCTCACGGAAAAAGAGCGCGCTGAAATATTACGAAAGCAGCGACGCGAAGCGTACCGCCAAGCCGCTTAGCGTCACTTAAATTGGTTCTTGCATTACTATCGCAGCTGAAGAAGGGCTTCAGGAGGGAGCCTTGAGCCAAAAATATTATTGATCACATAACGATCGACAAATTATTTTCAAGATTAAAGTCCCTGAAGCAAAAAGCACAGACAGGCCCACCCGGCCCGGCGCACTGTAGTCATATTTTAACCGCCACGTCATTGCTGAAGAAAAAAACAGGGGTTTTCGTGCTGGCACAAGCTATAAATTCTTGTAGCGTATTGTCCAGCGTGTCCGGCGCACCCCTGTGCGGCATTAGTGTAACCGGAATACTGGCGAACTCTACAACGCGCACTTCGATATTTTGTGCCTGTACTGCCATATTTTTACCACTCAATGCTGCAACTAATTCAATTTCCTTTTGCCAAGGAATCCAGTTGGGTTCTTTTCTAAACTGCGAAGGGCTCTGCCCTACTACCTGCCTAAACGCCCTGGAGAAACTTTTAGAATTTTCATAACCACAGTTAAAAGCGATATTGATAATTTTTTGATCGCGCCAAAAAAGCAGCTGAAACGAAGCCCGCTTTAATCGCAATTTCTTAACATAGGCAGACACGCCCATGCCATAAAAAATGGAAAATTGCCGATAAAAATGACACTTAGAAAGATGCGCCACCCGGCTCGAGATGTCCACATCAAGCGCTCCATCCAAATGAGTATCGATGTACATCAACACTCGGTTAAAGATATTTTTGTTGTGTGTCACATTAATTCCCCCAAAAAGCGGCCGTCAAGAACGTTAGCCTCTCCCTAGCCACATCATGATAACGATGCCCTAATGGAAAAACATGACTAAAGTTGCTGTATTCCCCTATACCGGTAGAAGGTGCTACTTAGGTTTTGGCAAATACGCTTAAAACAGGTAAGCTCTCGTGCGCATATAAAACACCGCCTCTGCGCGGTGCAATCTATTTACATTCAGGCTCGAGCACTCACATTTATGCCCACCCAGCTAGAAAATGCCATTACTGCCAACACGTCAAAATCTGATAGCGATTTACGCAAACGCCTCGATGCTTTAACGCAGGACGAACAACGCATACTATGGGTGTTTGCCATGCTTTACGAGCCCACAACGCTAACCAAGATGCAAAACCTGCTGGCAAAATTGGGCTGGATGAGCACAAGCGGGGCGACCGACTCAATGACCCGGCTCGTGCAGGACCGCTTTATCAAACAAAAACTTCTCGTATACTTCGGTGGGCGCTTAACATGCAATAGAGCGCTAACGGAGATACTTGCGCGCCAAGCCCAAGACAAAGGCGTGGTTTTGCAGATTGTCGAAGCAGCGCAACAGGTAGAACCCAAGAAAACCTACTTCAACCACCATCACAAATACCATCCTATGGGCAACGCGATGATGGTGCGTCACCTGCGCGAAGCCCTCTATCTCAGGCGCGATATAGAGCCCAGTCGCCACTTAAACCCTGCGCGTTTAAGCGATGAAGAATACTACGCCAAACTTTTTGACATTTGCTTTTCGCCCTTCGATTCCCAGTGGTTTTTGACGCTGTCCGAAGACTTGCGAGACGCGATTATTGTATATGGTATGCGGCGCAACACCGAGCAAGCCGTGGCCAATATTGTGTTCGCCCACCTTGAGGAGCTGTGGCGAAGCCGCCATCTTAGTGCCCCCGCGCTGCGCAACTGTCTGGCGGAACGCTACTTGGCAAAGGGCAGGCTGGAAGAGGTGAATGCCTTGCTACCGCATGATCAACACTGGCAAACACTTAGTTGCCAGGCCACTTTAAAAAGTTTACAGGGTGACTACGACGCGGCCCTGCCACTGTTCGATGCCGCGCTAAAAACCCTGAGAAAAGTCAGCAAAAAACGTACGGCACTGCTTCCCGGTTTTGGCGGTTTCTGTTTTTTATTGGCGCTTCTACAAAGCGAAGACCAAGCTCACCAAGCTTTATTGAAAACCATGTGCAAAGCCGCCGAGCGCCGACAACATTACGATAACGACGAAGAATACTACGCCGTCATGTCTGCTCTCGTGCAAGTACTGGCGGGAGAGGATAAAAAAGATAGTTTTGGCGCACTGGATGAAGACAACTATTTCAGTAACCCTCTCGCCCAATTTATGACGTGCCTTGCATGGCATTGGCTTGGCGACAAGCCCAGCGCACTAATGCTGGTGGAACTCGCAGAAAATGTGCTCGAGCAAGAAATAACGGAAACGTGGTATGTAAACCAAGGTTTGGCCTTGCTAGAACGCTACAAATACAAGGGTCCTCTGTGCGCAGACATTCGCGCCTTATCGAGCAAAAGGACTGAGACGAGCCACTTTCTACCAATACTCGATTTGATCCAGCCGAGACAGTCGTGGGAGCTGGCCTTAAACGCCTTGGGCAAGCTCGACCAACTCCAGCAAGCAAAAAGTAACACCAATCTGAACGATATGCGCCTAGTGTGGATCGTAGATCTTGACTTCGATAAGGCAAGCCTAAGCCCTAAGGAACAAAAACGAAACAAACAGGGCTCGTGGAGCAAGGGCCGCAATGTCGCACTTAAGCGCCTGCATGAAACACCAGAAGAATTTGCCTACCTGAGTGAGGCCGACAAAAAGATTTGCCAATGTATTGTCAGTGGTTATGGCTACCGTGGCTATATCGACTACGAGCTGGCACTAACTACCGCCATTCGAGCTGCAGTGGGCCACCCCCACCTATACTGGGAGGGTCGCTACAACACGCCCGTCGAAGTGAGTGCTGGCGAGCCTGAGTTGATCGTAAACGCGCAAACGAAACATTTGCTCATTCAGCTAGCTCCCACGCCCATCAACTTGGAAGATCGCAGTCAACTGGTTAAAGAGAGCGACTACCGCTTACGCCTAGTGCAATTTAGCGAACAGCATTTGCACATTGCGCGCATATTGGGTGAAAACGGTTTACGCGTTCCCATCGAAGCCAAAGAACAAGTTCTGCACAGCATTAATGCCATCGCCCCACTGCTAGCGATTCAGTCGGACATAGGGGGCGGCAATATCACGGCTCAGCAACACGTCGCCGACACCTGTTTGTATATGCAAATAGAGTCGCAAAATTCGACCCTGCGCTTTGATCTCAGTGTGCGGCCGCTGGGCCCCGACGGCCCCCAATTTAACCCCGGCGAAGGTCGCCATATTGTGATGGCCGAAGTAAACAGCACTCGCCTACAATCTGAGCGCGATTTAAGCGAAGAAGAGCAGCGTTACAACGCTCTGCTCGAACAGTGCCCGCGCCTAAAGGACGAAACCTGGGACGATTCCCCCTGTGGCTGGGTGTTCGACGAAGAACACAGTCTCGAAGCGCTTTTTGAATTGCAAGCCTACAGCGAACAACTCGCCAGCCTCGCCGAACACGATGATGACGGTGGCCGGCGCCACAAGGTAGAACTTCTGTGGCCCAAAGGCGGACAAATAAAATTCAGCAAAGAGGCCGGTTTAGGCCAAATGAACGCCACGGTTCGCCAGGCTGGCAACTGGTTTCAACTGGATGGCCAGCTAACCTTAGATGATGGCGAAGTGCTGGCCATGGGCACCCTTATGGAGCTGATGAAAAACTCGGCTAGTCGCTTTATAAAACTAAACAACGACACCTTTATTAGCCTCACGCAGCAGTTGCGGCGACGTTTAGACGCACTGCAAAAACACGGCGAAAAACAACGTTACCACCCCTTGGCCTTAAGTGCGTTGGACGAACTCACCGAAGGCATGGCGATAGCGGGCGACCCAAGCTGGCAGGCGCAAAAAGACCGCCTTCAAGAAGCCTACACGCTGCCCTGCGAAATACCGCCCACATTGCAAGCCGAGCTGCGCGATTACCAACTGGAAGGCTTCACTTGGCTGGCGCGCTTGGCTCACTGGGGTGCTGGCGCTTGCTTGGCCGACGACATGGGCCTGGGTAAAACCATACAGGCGCTTGCGTTAATTTTGCGCCACGCCGCCAAAGGCCCATGTTTAATTTTGGCGCCCACGTCGGTATGCATGAATTGGCTGAGTGAAGCGAAAAAATTTGCCCCCACCTTAAACCCGCTGCGCTTTGGCGACAGCGACCGAAAAATAACGCTGGCTAATGCAGGGCCTTTTGACTTGGTAGTGTGCAGTTATGGTCTGCTACAAACCGAACAGACGCTTTTGCAAGAAGTGCAATGGCAGTGCATTGTTGCCGACGAGGCACAAGCCCTCAAAAATGCCAACACAAAACGCACCAAAGCGGCCATGACCCTTAAGGGCCAATTTAAAATGGTGACCACTGGCACTCCCATTGAAAATCACCTGGGTGAACTGTGGACCCTATTTCGCTTTATTAATCCGGGTTTGTTGGGCTCGCTGGAGAGTTTTAATTCTCGCTTCGCCAACCCTATTCAAAACCAACAAGACAAACTAGCAAGGCAGCATTTAAAACGTTTGGTGCAACCTTTTATTTTGCGGCGCTTAAAAACCGAGGTACTGCCAGAACTGCCCGCGCGCACAGAAATCACCATTCACGTAACACCGAGTAAAGAAGAGCAAATTTTTTACGAGACACTGCGTCGTAAAGCCATGCAAAACCTAAGCGAAAACAAAGGCAATTCGGGCCAACAGCAACTAAAAGTGTTGGCCGAAATTATGCGTTTACGGCGCGCCTGCTGCAATCCAAAATTGGTGCTAAAAAACAGCCCCATTGCCAGCTCAAAATTGGAAGCGTTTGGGGGAATTTTAAATGAGCTTCTCGAAAACAAACACCGCGCATTAGTGTTTAGCCAATTTGTCGATCACCTAAGTTTAATTCGTGAATATTTGGACGAGCGAGAAATTAACTACCAATATCTCGACGGTAGTACTAGCATTAAGAAAAGGGAGAAAGCCGTAAATTCGTTTCAAAATGGCGAAGGGGATCTATTCCTCATCAGCTTAAAAGCGGGCGGCAGCGGTTTAAATCTCACCGCCGCAGACTACGTTGTGCACATGGACCCCTGGTGGAACCCCGCCGTTGAAGATCAAGCCTCGGACCGCGCCCACAGACTCGGCCAAAAACGCCCGGTTACCATTTATCGACTGGTGACCGAAAACACCATTGAGGAAAAAATAATTGCCTTGCACGGCCAAAAACGCGACCTCGCCGACAGCTTATTAGAAGGCAGCGACTTAAGTGGTAAACTCAATGTAGACGAAATCATGGGCTTAATTTCGGATAGTTAGGGGAGTGCACGGCATAACAAATAACTAAACGCACTTTGACTACAAGGAGGGCACTTCTAATAATTACCACTGAAACAACGCCTAGGTTCGAAATTCGAAATTGGGAGTTGGAAGTTGGAAGTTGGAAGTTGGGAGCTGGGAGCTGGGAGTTAATAAGCTCGCTTGTATCGAGAATCGTGCAATGCTGCTCGGTTCGCCAGCAGCTAAAACACATTAGAGCAGAAGATTAAGAGTGAAGAGCAACACGTGAAGCATAGACCGAACAAGACCTTACATACTAATTTCACCTTGGTGGCCGACGAGGGAATTTCTGAGGAAATATGTTCGCAGCTACAAGACCTACTACTTTCGCGGGGTTACACCCACCTCAAGCGATTAATGATTGCTCAACAGTACCCAGGCATGTCAGACGGCCAAATTATTCACTATTTACTCAACAGTGAAACCCTGCTGTTAACCTCCGATCGGCCGCTGCACAACACCGTTTTGTCGCGCGAGCTATTATCCTACTACTACAGTGACGGCCGGTTTACGCGAGAAAAAATCCCCGGCATTCACACACTACCCGCCGAGATAAGCGCCCCGAAACAACAGCTGCACGCCACAGATTCGCCTCAGCAAAGCTATGAAATAGAAGAGCCAGAGATTCGACACTGCCTGCTGCCAGAATCCAAAAAAGCACTCAAGCAACTGTGAACAAAACGGCGGCGAATTCGCAACCATTTTGGTACTTACGCACATATTAGCGCACAAGCGCTTACAGTATCCTGGCGCCCCCATGGCTCAGCTCTGCTTATTGTTATAAAACTTCACATTTCATCCAACATTGGCGTAAAAGCATTAGCCGCCAGCGAAAGCTATATTTGCGAACAGACTCCCAGAGTCCACTGGACGGAAGTCGCCTTGAATCACGCGTTAATACTTCCCATTCAACTGATGTTACACGGCATAAAAACTGAAGTATATTACGACGAAAATGCCATGGTACATTCAGATAGCATTGCACAAATTCACTTGGAGCCCTTATTTAATAAACTCGTAGACACTTATTCATCGATAAATTTTATTGCATGCACCAAAGGAAACTTAATAGAGCGCCTGCGTAGTAAACTTTTGCAAGTACATAAACAAAACCCCAATGAAATTGTTGAGCGGGATATTGGTCTTGTAAATTCAAAAGTACTGACACTAGGGCCGTATAATTAGTAAATGATACCAGATGGCGAAGAATTTTGACTTAGATTCAAGATGCGTAACACAGCGCAGAGTCACTCTATGCAAGGTTTTAAGCAACGTTGAAGCTGAGTCAAAAGACAAGTTAGGTGGGGCCATTTATTATTTCTACGGCCCTTAAACCTAGATTAACAAATACTAGCGACAGAACGCCATCATGGAAAGCAGACTCTCCCATGTTTGTCATTACGTGTTAGACCCTTGTTTCAACAATATCCATTGCTACCCCTTCCTTTTTTGCTTGCCATCCAAGCACTTAAAATACTATTAGAATATTTCCAACCAAGCCATTGAATGACAATACTTGATCAGCATGGCTGTGCACATAATCACTATCAACAAGCGTAAGTATTTTGGATTGATTTTAAACAAAAAATGCGAACCCACCCAAGCGTCTATTGTCTACACCACCACGATTAGCGCTCCCGCCAGCCAAACCACATGGCCGGAGGCAATAAATGCAATGAGCGAGGCGATATTGGTGGAAAAATTTAGTGATTTTGCTATGGCGATCGGCGAAATCACACCATGACCTTTAAACAACACGCCGACCAAAGAAAAAACGACCCAGTGTAACAGCCCGACCTATCTAAGATCATTCCCCCCAAGCCATCCCGCATTCTTCTAGAGAGCTTCCAGTACCCCCCAACCGATAGCGAAACGCAGGCAAAAAGAAGGCCGGCTCCCTGGTGTGTTATTTTGTATGTGCGAACATCAAAATTAAACACCAAAGAGCCGGCCATGCCGCATATATTGCCAGATATCCACACGCCAGTTCAGCATCGCTCACGATTACTGAGTGACCCCACAGCCTATCAGCCAAATACTTGCCGAAATTGCGGCTCACGCAAATTGTGGGTACATGGTTCGTACGCTCGTAAGGCGGCATGCGAGCGGGGTGACGGCAACCCTGCGGTGATTCCTCGGTTTCTGTGCCCAAATTGCAAGACAACATGCTCGGTTCTGCCCGAGTACATTCCGCCAAAGCGCTGGTATCACTGGGCTACTCAACAGCTGGCCTTGTGGTTGTTGCTTTATGGCAATTCCTACACAGAGACACTTGACGTGCTCAGTCGCTGTGGATCAGGGCGAAACTGGGCGGAGCCAAGTGGCCCAACATTACAGCGCTGGTGGTCTCGCTTTAAGGACGATGACTGGATCAGTCGCTTCACCGTGTGCTCTGTCCTTCCCTCGCTGGGCAAGACCGAAGAGATCAAAAAGTTTTGGCTGGGCTGCCTTGACAAGTTACGCTTATCGTCAGCGATGCGCTTACTGTTTCATGAAGCAGGTGTTTTGAAATGCTAGGGCTAATAATGCCCCTCTCAACATGAAACCCACTCAATGCGAGA
>JBLHGN010000009.1:0-33601 GCA_047616325.1 Lentisphaeria bacterium | reverse complement strand
AGCATCGCCGAAAAACCGCAAGTTGTTTTCTACACCTTGTCCGCATTGATGGCAGTAAGACCCCACTAAAGACGCGCCGCAGTTTTCACAATTTTCGGGAATCATATTTGTATACCATGTAAAAGCGGAAAGTCGTTATGTTGCTTTGCTGTAAAAGTTCCGAGTGCATTGCCATAACAAAGACTTGCTAGTGCCCAGCCAGAAATAGAGCCCTAACCTTCTATTTCCTTAGCACCGAGATCGTCTTCACGCTTCAAATATCCAGCTGCTGCAGTGTCTTTCTCGAAAGAACTCCGGTCGGTTACAGCACGCGTCTGTTCGTTCAACTGGTGAATCTGCGAAGCATTACCCAGGTCGCGTTTGCTGGTAATGGTAGCAATAGATTCTCTGTCTTTAAGAAAATCAATAACATCGTGACGTATCGATGCTAGGTCGCTTTCTGACTTTTCCATTTCCAGAATATGCCGCGGATGTTCTAGATTTCTTAGTCCGCTGGCAGCAAACGTAGAAGAAACAATACGGGCCACGATAATCCACGGCGTAATACTACTTCTCACCAAAGTATTTTCTGAGCGGGTGCTATCGTAAATGCCTGTACCGGTCGAGATTTTGGATTCAGTAAAGGTTCCTTCGCATTTAAAATAAATCAACAGCGATTCGAACTGAATCTCTGCGTAAAATAGATGAGCGGCATTGGCTAAAATTTTTCCAAATGACGCCAATACAAACCCAACAACTAGATAGTGCGCTGCGGTAGATGACAACTTATAGAGCTCGCTTCTTTGACTGGCGCCGGCAAATATTTTTGCGAAGCTTGTTTTGGCGGTTGAGGTAAACAGATACACATCGATCACAGCGTAAGCCAATAGTACAACAAAAATTAGCGCAAGCAGTGCCAGCACATTTCCCGTCACAAGGCTTATCAGTCTCACCTTGTCGTAGTCTTCGCCACAGTCCATAGGCTTAACCTGGGGTTGCACCTCTTGAATCATTTCCCCGCGAAAACCACCCTTACCTTCTACCTGCTCGTCTAACTGCGGGTCCAACTCTCGATACACCCGGTTGGGCACTTCTTTATAGCGCCGATTAGCCATTACAAGATTGTCGAGATTGATAAATATCTCATTGGGGTGAACACTTTCCTGCCAATTTTCTCGAAGCTCTGAGACTTCCGACACCGGATTCGCCTTGGTGAGTCGTACTTTTAGCAAGTAAGCAAAAAGCCCACTTGCCACGGTGGCGCCAATAAGAATTCCGAACAGATAAAACCCCGAATTCAATTCGGCAATAAGGGATAGCCAACTTTCAACGCTTGCGACGCTTACCCCCATTTTATTAATTATTAATGACAGGCAGGTTCCAAGCACTACCGGCAACACTATGGAAACGAATATAACTCTGAACAAGTCACTACCACCAAGTGACTCAATTTTGCTTTCAGCTTGCCGCGAGAGTGTCGCACCCGCGCCGCGCCATACAAAAAATAGATACAACATCAATAAAGCCGTGTACATGGGAAAGGCTAGTTTGCCCACCTCTCCAGCAAAACCAAGCAGAGAAACAAAAGCAACAAAGCCAAAGGCCACTATAGCGGTAAGAGTTTTGACCCACGCCCCAAAAATTAACTGCGCCATATTGCGAATGGGGTACGGCATAAAGAGCAGTTTTGGAAATAGCGAGTGGAGCAAACGCGCCAAAAAGCCTTTCGGTTCGACAAAGGTAACGTTCTTCCTGCCCACCAACATCTCCTCTAGAGATTTGGCTGTATACGCCACATAGGGCTTTTCTTCTTGCGATGTACTCACCTGCGATTTACTAAAATTTTGCGCCAACGAGGTAGGATGATTTCTGCCTACAAAATAGCGAAATGTCGAGTAAACCCCCACTCCCAAAGCCCGTAATCCCCCCCCCAAAACATACACACCAAATATCACCAATATCCACCCACTACCGGTGTCTTCCTGTACTCGACTGGCAGCCAAAACAAGCAACGCAGCTCCCACAAGGGCCTGCAAACCACCGCGCACTGACGTAACAGCGCCCTGCTTTTTAAAGGGGTTTTTTAAACCTAAATCTATCGACCCATAATCAAACGCCACGCTTAGCTCCTCTGTCTAGAATTGATGAAATATTAATCACCTGTAAAACTTTTTTGTTGATTGTCGTTAGCCAGGCATTAAATTACCAGTATCCTGATCGTCGCAGCACCGAAATCATAGAATTTTGCATGCCCACATCGGGACATCTAAACACAGACACGTAAAAACCTCCCATTTTTTGACATCGATAGAACCCTATATTTCCGATAAAAGCTAACGGGATTTAAGGCTATATTCACAAAGTTCAGCCCTGACTAAGCCACATTTGGTTAAAGATATAGGCTGAAAATATGCTATTTCCACCTCCACTTTGTACTTCACGCCCAAACCCAATGCGCCTATATCACCGATATTCAGTTCACTGACATATATCAACACCCAAAAAACGCCTTTCGATCAAACTTCCCGCGAAATTTGAAAAAGGATGCCCCTGAAAGTCGTAATTTTTCGCAAATACAAGCGCCAAGTACATGGCCTACTAGAGCATTGGAGCACGAATCAAGGCATTTTTCGTAGGAAAAATACATTTTCAGAGGCGCGCATAGCTTAAAGCAGCTTGAGAAGGCCTGATTTAACCTAGGGGGTAAACACCCCACTCTTGTACAGAAGGATACACATATACCTATTATTCAAATGCGCGACATTGCCATTGAAGGGCAACGAGTACTCATTCGCGCAGACCTAAATGTACCAATAAAAGACGGAAGAGTAAGTTCCGACGCTCGCATCAAAGCCTCCCTGCCCACTATAACGCTGGCTTTGGAAAAAGGCGCTAAGGTAATGATCACCTCTCACTTGGGGCGCCCTGTAGAAGACGAATACGATCAAAAAGCCTCTCTGCAACCCGCAGTAGACCATTCTGTAAAACTCTTAGACGCACCCGTACGCCTCGCCACCAATTACCTCAACGGCGTGGATGTGAAAGCCGGCGAGCTGGTAGTGCTGGAAATGTGCGCTTCAATAAGGGGGAGAAGAAAAACGATGACACGCTCGCCCATAACTATGCCGCTTTGTGCGATGTTTTTGTAATGGATGCCTTTGGTACCGCTCATCGAGCCCAGGCGTCGACCCATGGCGTTGCCAAATATGCACCAATTGCTTGTGCCGGGCCCTTACTTTCCGGCAAGTTCGAAGCGCTGGGCAATGCACTCGAACACCCGGCACGCCCCATGGTGGCCATTGTTGGGGGTTCAAAAGTTTCAACCAAACTAACAGTGCTCGACTCTCTATCCAAAATTGCAGACCAGCTGATAGTAGTTGGGGCATTTCAAATACCTTTATCGCCGCCCAAGGTTACAATGTAGGCAAGTCACTTTACGAAGAAAGTCTTATTCCCGAAGCAAAGAGACTGATAGCCACTTGCAACATTCCGCTCTCTACCGACGTGCGCACAGCACAAGAATTCTCCGAAAATGCCGCTGCAACGTTAAAATCAGTGGATAAAGTGACCAATGACGAACAAATTCTTGACCTTGGAGACGAGTCAGCCGACACTATCGCCCGAATTTTGAGGGAAGTAAAAACAATACTTTGGAATGGACCTGTCGGAGTATTTGAATTTGACAACTTCCGCAAAGGCACAGAAATAATCGCCCATGCCATTGCCGACTCCGACGCATTCTCCATCGCTGGCGGCGGAGACACCCTAGCGGCGATAGACCTGTTCGGCATAGCCGATAAAATTTCGTATATATCCACTGGCGGGGGTGCCTTCCTCGAATTTGTAGAAGGCAAAAAGTTTCCCGCGGTAGAAATATTAGAGCAACGCGCAAATAAGTAATTAATAGATAGGAAAAACCAATGACTAAAGTATTAGATATAGTGAAGCCCGGTGTTTTAACCGGAGACGACGTGCAAAAGGTATTTGCGCTGGCTAAAGCCAACAAGTTCGCCCTACCCGCCGTAAACTGCGTGGGCTCAGACTCCATAAACGCCACCTTAGAAGCCGCAGCCAAAGCAAAATCCCCTGTAGTTGTGCAGTTTTCTAACGGCGGTGCCGCCTTTGTTGCTGGTAAGGGCCTAAAAGCCGAGGGCCAGCAGGCGGCTATTCTAGGTGCAATTGCCGGAGCCAAACACGTACACCAAATGGCCGAGGCCTATGGCGTGCCAGTGATTTTGCATACAGATCACGCTGCCAAAAAACTGCTTCCTTGGATTGACGGCTTACTTGACGCAGGCGAAAAACATTTCGAAGAAACAGGTAAACCCCTGTTTAGCTCGCACATGCTTGACCTCTCCGAAGAATCACTGGAAGAAAATATTGAGATTTGTGCCAAATACCTAACTCGCATGAGCCGTTTGGGCATGACGCTTGAAATTGAATTAGGCTGCACTGGTGGCGAAGAAGACGGTGTCGACAACACAGGCATGGACAGCGCTGATTTATATACCCAACCAGAAGACGTCGCTTACGCGTACGAAAAATTAAATGCAATTAGCCCACGCTTTACCGTTGCGGCTTCGTTTGGCAATGTTCACGGGGTTTACAAGCCCGGCAATGTTGTACTGACACCAAAAATTCTAGACGAGTCGCAAAAACACTTGGTTGAAAAATTTGGTACTGAACAAAATGCATTAGACTTTGTTTTTCACGGTGGTTCGGGCTCTTCACTAGAAGAAATTCGCGAAGCAATAGGTTACGGCGTAATCAAAATGAATATCGATACAGATACCCAGTGGGCGGCGTGGGAAGGCATTAAAAACTATTACGAAGGCAATAAAGGTTTTCTTCAAGGCCAGATGGGCAACCCCGATGGCGAAGACAAGCCCAATAAAAAACATTACGACCCACGTGTTTGGCTACGTAAGGCACAAGAGAGCATGGTTACGCGTTTAGAGCAGGCATTTTCTGACCTCAACGCAATCGATGTACTCTAATACGAGTATTTCGTTGCGCTAATAGCGCTTAATGTTTTCGATTAACACTGGCCGACAGCGTCGGCCATATACGTAGAAGGTGGTTCGTTCATGATCAGCAAAATTGGAGTTCTCACCAGTGGTGGTGATGCCCCAGGGATGAATGCGGCTATTCGCGCAGTGGTGCGCACAGCTTTGGCAAAAGGTCTTGAGGTATACGGCATTTACGAGGGCTATAAAGGTCTGCACCAAGACCGTATTGAAAAACTGGAACGCCGCGATGTGTCAGACACCATCAATCGAGGTGGTACATTTTTAGGCTCGGCTCGCTTTCCCGAATTTGAAGAGTATGAAGTGCGCGAACATGCCATTAAAAACCTCGAGAAACACGGCATTCAAGCTTTAGTGGCCATAGGTGGCGACGGAACTTACATGGGCGCCAAGAAGCTGACCGAAATGGGCTTTCCTTGTATCGGCCTGCCCGGCACTATAGACAACGACGTCGCCGGCACCGACTACACCATTGGCTTTTACAGTGCACTTAATACCGTAATCAACGCCATAGACAACCTGAGAGATACCTGCTCTTCGCACAATCGAATAGCCTTGGTTGAGGTAATGGGGCGACACTGTGGCGATCTAACCTTGCTTTCGGCTCTTGCCGGAGGCGCCGAATATGCCGTGACACCCGACCATCCATTTAATGAAGAGGAATTGGTGGAGGCTATTATTGCCGGCAAAAAACGCGGGAAGAGCCACGCTATTATCACCATTACCGAACACATTACCGATGTTCACGCGCTGGAGAAACGCCTGGAAAAAGCAACAGGCATTGAAACTCGCGCCATAATTCTGGGCCACACTCAACGCGGCGGAACACCTTGTGCGTTCGATCGCGTTTTGGCCAGTAGAATGGGTGCTTACGCGGTAGAGTTGCTGGTAGCAGGAGAAGGCGGTCGCTGTGTAGGCATAAAAAGCGACTGCTTGGTTCACCACGACATTATCGAAGCGATCGAAACAATGACTCGCTCTGTGGACACCAAAACCTACGAACTTAATAAGATGCTGGCATAGGTCTATATCACTGTTAACGCGGACCTACATCCGCGTTGTTTTCATTTCTATCTACTCAGACACTTCAGACAAACGCAGCGCTAGCTTTTCAGCGATGGAGTACGCGGCTTCGTTTATTAAGACGTTCATGGCTCCTACATAATCGTCGACACCTCCACTACGAGTTGTGCGGCTCAATTGCTCACGCCCCGTTAGCAGCAGTTCGTCACCGACCTTATTCAGCAGCGTCCACTTTGCAGTAAGCACCACATCTTGCCCTCTAATTCCGGAAAAATGCTCAACAACAATTCTTACCTGATAATCGGGGCGAACTCTATTGTCCCAAGGGAAAGCCCACACCCCATCCAACTGCAGGTGGGTCGAAACGTCCGCGGCCAACACGCGCAGCAGCGCCTCATTTAGGTCGCCGGCCCATGCGTGGTAACCAGAAACGCGAACCTGCTGCGATGGCGTTAAGCTGACAATCGCAGGATTTTGCAAATATTCCGGCAATATTATCGGCCCTATTCCAAGGCTTATTTTTTTGTTTGCCAGCGCATGCATATTTTCAGCACTTGGCTCAGCGGCAAATAGGGAATAATGTTTGGTGGCAGGGCCACTCGACATGCAACCAATTAATAGACACGTTGCGCCAAGCAGACTCACAAGAAATAAATGTCGCAGCCAATTGTTTTGCTGCACCTTTCGCTTAATCATCTTTTTTGGCTCCCGAAATCAAGGCGTTTGGATGACGATTTAATTCGTTCACCAGTAATTCAATAGACTTAGCCGCATCGCTCACCGATTTTAACATTTGGGTAAGCTCGTATTTTAATTCCGAGTCTGGCGCTACCGCCTGATCGACACTTCGCATAGTAGTGGCCACCTGTAACAAAGCCTTATTGGCAGTGGCCAAAGTATCTTCAAGGTTGGCTACCGCGCCGTCCACTTTTGAAGCGGTGTTTTGCTTTTCCAGAGTGGAGAGAATTGCATTCAGATTGGCCATACTCTGAGCGAGGTCGCGACCAATATCTTCAAAGGGAATTTTGCTAACTTTATCGAGAATACCAGACAATTGTTTGGTCATTTGATCTACAGCATCGTCAACCGTGGGAATCTCGGAATAGTTCTGCGAACGGACCAACTGCTCGGGGGCGGCGTCTTCCATAAAAGAGAGATCGATATAGCGGGAACCGGTAATTAAACTCGCGGTTTTCATCTGTGCCCGCAAGCCCTGTCCAATCATAGTCTCAATACGACGATCGATTTCTTCTCGCGACGGAGATGTAGTGGGGTCTAAACGCTGGGGCTCCATGGAAATGTAAACGTGCAAACTCTTCTCAGAATTATCGGCTACTGCCAGATCCACATCCACCACCTCACCCACTTTAATTCCGCGAAATTCCACTGGCGCGCCTACGGTTAAACCTTTCACGGATCCGGAAAATCTGAGCAAATAGTAATACTCGATATCGAACTGACCTTCGAGCACTGATTCGCGGTCGGGGTGAAGAAAAAATCGATGCCTGGACTCTGCCACTTCACTGTTTTCAAAACTTGCCGCATTATCAAAAGCCACCCCACCATTAACAAGTGAGGCTAGCGAAGCCATTCTTGCCTTCATACCGTCGGCATTAATGGATATACCAAAACCACTGACATTCCAAAAGCGGCTGCGAGTTTGCACTAGCGTGTCGTGAGGCGCGCGCACAAATATACTAATATTGACGTTCTCACGACCCGGCGCCAACTGATAGCCTGTAACTTCGCCTACGCGAATCTGGCGAAAGTACACCGGCGAGCCTATATCGAGAGAGCCCAGCTCTTCCGACTGCAATACGTACTGCCTGCCGGGCTCGTCCGACACGAAAGCAGGGGGCTCATCCAAACCAACAAAACGACTGGCGGAGCCACCCTGCTCACCAGGGTCCATCACTATATAAACGCCAGATATTAAAGTACCGAGATTGGAAACTCCCGTGGCACTTATGCGCGGAGTAACTACCCAAAAGCGGCTATTCTCAGTTAGGTGAGGAGATACACTGCGCTCTATTTCAGCCGTAACGGTGACAGATTTCAAATCATTATTAAGGCGCACTTTTTTTACAACGCCTATTTTGACGTCCTTCAACTTCATTAAAGTTTGACCGGCAATAATGTCATTGGCCTGAGAAAAGGTAATTTGTATCTCTGTGCCTTTTTCCATTCGCGCTTGCACAGCCAACCATATGGCCACGATTAACGCGACAGTGGGGACAATCCACACAGGAGACACGGCGCGAATTTTTTGCACCACAGGTTTAGTTATCATTGTTATTTTCCAGCGCGTCCCACAACAAGCGGGGATCAAATGTTTCCGCAGCTACCATTGTTAGCACCACCACAGTGCCAAACGCAATAATTGCGCCTTCAGGCTCTACCGTATATACAAAACCAAATTGTACCAAAGCGACAAATATTGTGACGACAAAGACATCGACCATGGACCAGCGCCCCACCACTTCGGTAACACGATATAAAAAAGCGCGGTGTTTTATTCCCGTTTTCCATTTGGCATGCACAGACCAGACAAGATAACTCAGAATAATTAATTTTAATATGGGCACGGCAACGCTCGCCACAAATACGATAAGTGCAATCCAGTACAAACCCGAACTGATAAGAGCCACAACCCCAGAAAATATTGTGTCAGTTTCTACCTCACCCAAGGTCGAGTAGGTCATTATGGGCAGAATATTGGCCGGTATATACAATACGATCGAGGCCAATATAAGTGCTGTGGTTTTTTGCAAGCTATTGGGTATTCGCTTGTGAATGGCGCTAGAACAGCGCGGACACTCGCCAGCCTCCTCCACGATGGACTCTCCAACCAAGGCGTGACAGATATGGCAGTCGTATACAAATTCACGGTTAAAGGCGGTAAAGTAATTATTGGGATTGATCCACGACCAGAGGTTATGCCTATCCAGTTTAATGTATGCGAGAATCAGCACTCCCACCAAAATAAACAACATGTAAGCGCCGACCTCCAGATTCAAGCTAGCCATATCTGCCATTTTTACTGCAGACACCACCACGCTTAACAAAAAAATCTCGAGCATGCTCCAGGACTGTGCCTGCACCAACCAACGCAACACCGACGCTTGTCCGGGAATTTTTTTATTAAAATTATAGGGAATCACCAAATATAAAAATGCAAAAATTTCGAACAGGGGTATTAAAAATATAGTGGCCAAAACCAGGGCGGCCAAGATCCAATTGTTGCGCTCGAATAAAGCCCAAAAACCGTCGAGTATTGTGACGGTTTGGCTTAGAGAACCTATTTCCAAAGTTAAGAATGGGAAGTATTGACATAATAAAAACAACAACAAGGAGGTTATCGACAAAGCAGTCACCGTGTGCAACCAACCACCATGCCCGGAGTGCAAAAGGTTGCCGCACACACGGCACACCATTTCATATTGGGGAGAAATAGCAACTACGGTCTGGAGCTCACCGCACTCCTGGCACATAAGCCAGTCTTTTTGTTCAGAATGTAACTTAGTCAAACTGCTCTCTTAGCGTTATTAACACCGAACTGTGCATGAGCAAAAAAACTGTCACAAAACAAACCCGACATCAGACATTAACAATTAACAATTTTCGGATAGCAAAAAATCAAACACTGCGCTCTTAATCGCTTTAAAACAGTGCCCGCCCCCTCCGCCCCCCAAAAAAACCTGTGTTTTATCACATCTGCCCACTGGCCAACTTTGACATCTGCTTTTTTAGCCAGCCTTGATTATCAAAAAACGTAAGCCCAGTATTGCGCAGCCAACGAAGCCCTGGATCTTGGGCTTCAAACAAACGTTTAAACCCTTCCATAGTCGTCATAGCCAACAAATTATGTGGTTGCCGTATACGTTGATAGCGTTTAAGTATAGACGCATCGTCTAAGGACACCTTGCGCTCGAGCGCGCGTATAATTTCTTCGGCTAACACTTTGGCATCATATATCCCCAAATTTGCGCCCTGCCCGGCAAGCGGATGGATCGTATGCGCGGCGTCGCCAATAACCGCAAAACCCGGTGCCGTATAGCGGGTAGCGTGGCGCTGCGACAAGGGGATGCAGTGGCGTTGATCACTACTTAAAACCTTGCCAAGCTTACCCTCAAAAGCGCGGCCTAAAGCCTGGCAAAAATCAGCGGTGCTCAAGGCCATCATTTGCTCAGACAGCGCCGAAGTAATCGACCACACAATAGAGCATTGATGACTAGGACGTGAGGCTGCGTTTTGGTCACCGCTAACCAAAGGCAAAAAAGCCAGGGGACCCGCCGTGGAAAAGCGCTGCCAAGCGGCGTATTGGTGGGGCAACTCGGTGGTAACTGTGGTGACAATGGCCGAATGGCCATACTGCCATTCACGCGTTTCTAAGCCCGCCAAAACTCGCATTTCTGAACGGGCACCATCGGCGCCGATAATGATGGGGGCGCTTAACACCCGTCCGTCTGCAAGGGTGAGAACGCCGCGTGTGAGTGAGGGAGTAGCGTCAGCAGATTTAATATCGCCCGGCGATGCCAATTCCAATTGTTCCACCGCGCTACCGGCCATAAATTCGATGTTATTTGAGCCGGCGTTTATTTTTTTATACAATGCGGCAACGGCGACATTGTTTTCGATAATGTGACCGAGGTTGTCGGCGTGAATATCGGCACTATCAAAATGTATACCGCCGGTGCCCTCGGCGTCCCATACATGCATTTCAAAATAGGGACAGGCACGCATTGCAACAATATCTTCCCATACGTCTATTTTTCGCAGTATCGCTTCCGACGCTTTCGAAAGCGCAACCACACGCGGGTCAAACGTTTCGCCGGTAAAACTGTTGGCATTTATCTCGGCGTCGACTAAGGCAATTGAAATCTCTCGTTCACCCTGCGCCAACAAGCAAGCAAGGCTGGCACCCACTATCCCTCCACCAACAATGACGATGTCGTAGGATGCGTGTTTCACTGTTTCTGCCTCCGCTTTATTTGTCATTATTTTGCTCTTTGCATTCGAACTTTACGTCCGCCCTTTCCCATCATCTGATCGAAAAATAATTGGCGTGCCGGCGCCATTACATCGAGCGACAATAAACCCAAATTACGCACTAACTGTAAAGCGGGACGGCGACTTGAAAACACGCGATTAAAATTATGACTGATGGAGGTCGTCAGCCACTGATCATTTTCTTGTAACTCGACATAGTGCTGTAACCAGTGGATATCGCCAAGCGCTGCGCCAGCATTATGTGCCTGCACCAATACGGCTACTAACTGGGCACAATCGCGTAGAGCAAGATTAAACCCCTGACCCGCCACCGGGTGCAAGAAATGCGCGGCATTACCCATGAGCACTATCCCACTGCGCACCTGTTCTTTCGCCAACATCAACTTTAAAGGATAGTGATTGCGCACCCCGACACGCTTAAATATACCCAAGCGATAACCAAAAGCACCCTGCAGTTGTGCTAAAAACTCGGTGTCCGACCATTCCAGCACCTCGTTCACCTTTGCCATTGGCGTAGTCCACACCAATGCGCTTATTCGAACGCTTGGCTGTTCGCCCAAGGGCAACAAGGCGAGCGGTCCATTTTCGGTAAAACGTTCATGGGCCACACACTGGTGTCCCTCGCTGTATTCAACGTTGGCAATTACGGCCGCCTGCTGATAATCGTGGGCTTCCATAGCAATGCCCAGCTTTTCTCGCAGTGGCGAATTAGCGCCATCGGCAAGCACTACTAAAGATGCGCTTACGTGGTGAACTTCGTCGTTACAATTAATCGATAGAGTGGCGCCAAGTTTACTTGGCCGAACACTGTCAACGCGAGCGGGGGCAAGCAGGCAAATACTGTCTGACGATGGCAAGTTACCTATTAGCTGCGATCCAAGCCACTTATTCTCCACCACAAAACCAAGAGCTTTATTGCCGTTGTCACTCTGAGAATAGTGCGCCGAGCCAATATGACCGCGATCGGTGACCGATACTTTGTTAATCGGAGTAACGTGGTGCTTTATCGTCGACCAAAGGCCAAGTTCGTCGAAAATTTCCGCGCTATTGCTGGACACTGCCGTGGAGCGGTCATCGAAGCTGGGCTGGTACGTACCAGCGGAGCCATGAGCTTCATCACTATTGAAGCTATCGAGAGCATAGGCCTCAATTAGGCAAATACTGCGTGTCGGCATGGCCTTGGCGACCATGTGCAACATAGAGAGGCCCACCATGCCACCACCGACAACAACTATGTCATAGTACTTGTTAAGCGTTTGACCTGAATGTGAATACACGTTACAGACAACCTCCTAGCGCGTAAATAAGGGCCGTGGAATTAATAAATGATCCCAGATGGCGAAGGATTTTGACTTAAATTCAAGGCGCTTAAAGCAGCGCATAGTTATTTTATGCAAGGTTTTAAGCAACGTTTTAAGCAGCGCTGAAGCTGGGTCAAAAGACAAACTAGGTGGGAGCATTTATTATTTCTGCGGCCCTAAGGTCACGATGACATTAATGCTTCAATATCTGCAACGGATTTAGGTGCCGCGTGAGAAAAAATGCGTGCGCCTTCTTTGTCCACTAAAACATCGTCTTCAATTCGCACACCGATACCGCGCCACTTTGCCGCAACATTTTCATTGTCTGGCGATATATATATACCCGGCTCCACCGTCATCACCATGCCCACTTCAAGCACACGCCACTCGCCGCCTACTTTGTAGTCGCCAACATCGTGCACGTCCATACCTATCCAGTGGCCAATGCGGTGCATATAGAATTCTTTGAAGGCCTCGTTTTCTATTAGCGCATCTACATCACCGGAGAGCAAGCCCAATTCCACCAACCCAGTGGTAATAGTGCGAACAGAAGCATCGTGGGGTTCGTTCCAATGATTGCCCGCTTGAATTTTTTCGAGGGCGGCGTTTTGCGCGCTAAGCACCAGTTCGTATATCGCCTTTTGCTCTTTAGAAAACTTACCGTTTACCGGAAAAGTGCGGGTAATGTCGGAAGCGTATCCCTGATATTCGCAACCAGCATCTATTAAGACCAGATCGCCATCTTTTAATTTTTCTGAATTTTCCACATAGTGCAAAATACACGCATTATTGCCGCCACCAACAATGGCATTATAGGCTTGATGACGACCGCCTTTCATAGCGCACGCGTGCTTAATTTCAGACTCTAGCTGATATTCAAATATGCCCGGCTTGCACACCTGCATTGCCAGGGCGTGAGCCTCTGCGGAGATGTTCGCGGCCTGCGCCATAATGCGAATTTCGCCAGCGCTTTTATATAAACGCATGTCGTGAAGAAAGTGGTCGAGGTCTAAAAACTCTCCCGGGGGAGAGGCTCCAGATCTTACCTTTGCACGAATTGAGTTCACCCAACTCATGACATGTTTATCAAACTCTGGATCTTTACCCAAAGCGTAATACACGCGTTCGCGCCCCTCGAGCAAACCCGGCAAGATATCGTCGATATCCGCTATAGGAAACGCGTCATCGGCACCATAGGACTTGCACACGCCCTCAGGGCCTGCTCGGTAACCGTCCCAAATTTCTTTGGTTTTATCTTTTTCTCGACAAAACCACACCACTTCGCCGTGTTCGCGACCCGGCACAAGCGCCAAAACCGCCTCGGGCTCACTGAAACCGGTTAAATACATAAAATCACTGTCTTGGCGAAAGGGAAAGTCGGTGTCGCGACTGCGCGACTTTTCATAGGCCGACGGCAAAATAGCAATACTGTTGGGCTCCATCATGCCCATAAGTTGTTTTCGTCTGCGGGTATACTCTGCTTTGCTGACACTCATAATTGTTAGTGAACCGTCTTGTTTGTTTTTGACTGTTGTTTTGCACTGGCATCGTCACTATCACCTAGATCGACGTAAATACTCAGCACCGCGACTTTGACAAACTCTACCAACTCCACCCAATAGACCTCGTTTTCGTCTACGTCGTCATCCTCTTCGACACTAACCTGGCTGATCTGTGCAAGATCGCGCAGGGCGTCGGCAACGTTGGGATCAATCACTGCGTTACCGCTAAGACCTGAGGTGCCAACACCATGCAAAAAGCCTTGACACCAGGCACCAAGCTCCTGCACGCGGCGATCTATAGATGACTCATCACCAGGCAGCATAGGCGAAAACCGGAAATTGGCGTCCCTCAGTAAACGTCTGGTCTCTTTGTAGAGCGCCTGAATATGAAACGTTTGGTCTTCATTAAGCCTCAAATGCTCAAGCTCCATAAATTCAATGGCTATGTCCTGCCATTCTCGGTCGTCTAGGCTCTGCCCACCCGACAACTTGCCACACAGCAAACCCTGCAATTCCGACACAGACGCAATAGCACCCATATTTAGAAACTGATCATTAAGAAAATGGTAGTCAATATCTTTGCTCATTAATTAAGCCTTACGCCTCGCATTAAAGGGGGTAAATCCTATCATTTTTGGCACCCTCGAGGGTCAAAGATCAAAGAAACAATGAGGAAAAAACCTTATTTATTAATAAAAAGGTATACTTTTAGAGAATTCACATTAACATTTAGTGCTAAGATTTATTCTGTCATCTGACTTTAAGAACTTAATCTATGTCCGCGCAGCTTTTAAAAGATGTGGAAGCCAAACTGGATAAGCTCATCCAACTGTGCAGCCACCTAAAAAATGAAAATGCCACCCTCAAGGCCAAAGAGGAAGGCTGGGCGCAAGAAAACAAACGCCTAAGAGAAAAAAATGAGATCGCGCGCACCCGCGTTGAGGCCATGATACAGCAACTACAAAATCTCGAAACTGAATCTTAGCACCTCCTGTGAGGCCTGCTGTCACGCCTAGCACGATCGAAAAGAACGCGCTAACAACCACCACAAGATGTGAAACCCTGTTTTGCACGAGTAAGGCTTATGAGCGAATCGCCCACTGTTTACGTAAACATTCTCGATAAAGATTACCAGGTTGCCTGCCCACCAGACGAAAAACCGGCATTAAATCGTGCTGCCCTGGAACTGGACAAACGCATGCGCGCCATTCGCTCAAGCGGGGCGATTATGGGATTAGAACGTATTGCTATAATGAGCGCGTTAAATCTTTGCCACGAATTGCAACTGACGCGCACAAATGGCGCCGAAGCCCCAGCCAGTGTAGACCTTGAGCGCTTATCTGAAAAACTTGACCAGGTATTGCAAAACTCATAATTTTTCATTTATTTTTAGTTAACGTGCTTGTCAAGACTGTTACCTAATTTATCCGGTGCTATAATAAAACCTGACCTGGAGCGATTGCCAGACGATCGTATCCCTGAGCCGATAATCCCTTATCAGGAGCTAACTAGTTATATTGGTGTGCATGTCCGCTCGACGGAAAGCCTTATATATAGCAGTTTTCTCCCCCTTGAACTTTACGGTTCAAGGTTAGTTCGTCAGCGTCGCTCCGGGCAACTTATTCTATGACTTTATCTGTTTCCGTACCTTTAATTCAGAAAAAGCAAATCCGAAACCACATGCGCGCTTTACGCCGGGCACTCAGCATTGCAGATCAGCACCACGCTGCATCTAAATTAAGTTTTCGACTGCAGCGACACCCGTTATTTATTCACGCTAAACGCATCGCCTTTTACATCCCCAACGACGGCGAAATCTCCCCCGAACCACTACTAAGTCTTGCAATAAAACATCGGAAACAATGTTATTTGCCGGCGATATTAGAAGACTCTCGCCTGGAATTTCGTCGCGTTGGCTTGCGTCTCAACATGGTGGTTAATCGCTTTGGCATCCCCGAACCCCATCGCAGCTCAGGCACCATTCGAGCCCAGGATTTAGATGTGGTTTTCACACCCTTAGTGGCCTTTGATCCTCAGGGCAACCGCCTGGGCATGGGAGGTGGATTCTACGACCGCAGCTTCGCCTTTAAGCGAGCGGCAGTGCATACCCAACCTAAGCTGGTGGGGCTTGCCCACAGCTTTCAACAAGTGGAAGAAATCGCGCGCGAGGGCTGGGACATCGGCATGAGCCATATTGCTACCGATAAACACATTTGGCGACTTCCCCTGCCGAGCGCCAAAAACAGGAAGATGGAATACGAAAAAACCAAATGAGCACTTAAGCGCCCATTCGGTTTTTTATAATATGCATGCTCTTTTCAAAACCAGGAATAACTACATCCCCCCCCCCTTCAGCCCTAAATAAATTCCTTTAAGCCTCCGAATTTAGCTACTAGTAACTAACACATACCTACGCATAACTAAATACACATTCGGAACTGGACGTTAATCGCTGCACCTTACCTTTTTACTACACCTTGTTGCAGTGCTGATGGGGCTACTTGCTCTTCAGTCGATTCAAAAACGCCGGAAGATCCAATACTACTAGCCAACAAACCAACAATGAAAACAAGTGCTGCAAGTGTCAACACGTCTGCCTTCATGGTTATCACCCTAATTTTTCGTTTAGATATTATTGTTAAATCGTGTAATCGGCCTAAACGAAGAACCTCTTATACCGCTATAACAATAAAATTTCAAATAAGTTTTCAACAATGTGCTACTACACTTTCGTCTCATTTAAAGATTAGTACAGCCCAACGCTTTAACCACGAACCGTCTTCACTTATGTTACGTGCGTCACACTACAAGTGAGCACTCACACCACACTGTGACGCACGACTCATTAAAAGTGTGACCGGCCACTTAGAAGTAGAGGGGCATTGAGTTTAAGAACGCGTTTACGGTGCCAGTAAGGATTCGACCACGGACCATACATTATTTAGCACGACCTCCTGACCTAATGCTTGCGGATGAAGGCCATCTTCCATCATCAGCTCGGAATGACCCGCAACCCCATCCAGCAGAAATGGAACTAAGGGCAATTGATATTGCTGAGCCAGGTCTGAATACTGCTGAAAAAAGGGCTCGGTATAGCGGGGTCCAAAATTTGGCGGTATGCGTATACCTATCAACACCACTTGGGCACCCGAATCGCGACCCAACTCTATAAGCTTACGAAGGTTATTAGTGATATAAGCCACAGGTTTACCTTGCAATCCGTCGTTTGCGCCCAATTCTAAAAGTAGAATTTGGGGCGTGTGGGTCGCGAGCACAGCTGGCATTAGCTGAAGACCAGCGGCGGTTGTAGCCCCACTAATCGAAGCATTCACCACCTCATAAGGGAGCTGCTCAGCAGTGATGCGCTCGCTCATAAGCTTAACCCAGCCCTCATGTGACGAAAGCTTATACGCCGCACTCAAGCTATCACCCACAACCAGAATTTTTTTCAAGACTGGTACATTTTCCTGTGCCAGCTCGTTGGCGTAAACCTCACCTTGCAGCAGGAAAACTAACGCAGTAGCGCACAACAAAATAGCGCGGGCGAAACCAAAACATACATATTGACGGGATTGTTTCATGATTAAGGCTCTAAATTTATGTCACCAAGTAAACGTGTTTGACGGCGCGCTGCACATCCTGAAAGGTATCAATCTGGAAATCAAGCGCGGCGAAACCGTAGCTATCGTCGGCGCCTCTGGATCGGGAAAATCGACACTGCTTGGAATGCTAGCGGGCTTGGATGTTCCCTGTAGCGGGCAAATCTTTCTTGCCGATACCGACATTAGCGGTTTAGATGAAGAAGATCGTGCTCAGGTTCGCAGCGAACTAGTGTCGTTCGTGTTTCAAAATTTTCAACTGCTCGGCAGTCTCAGCGCCTTAGAAAATGTGATGCTTCCACTGGAAGTCAAAGGTGAATCGCAGCCACTGGCAAAAGCGCGCCAGTACCTCCAACGCGTCGGCCTCGGCGAAAGAGAACATCACCACCCCCAGCAGCTTTCCGGTGGAGAACAGCAGCGCGTTGCGCTCGCCAGAGCCTTCGCCTGTGAAGCACCCATTATTTTTGCCGATGAACCCACCGGTAACCTCGACACCGAAACCGGAGCCAAAATCGCCAAACTACTTTTCGATATGAACCGCGAATCCGGCACCACACTTGTGCTTGTCACCCACTCTCCCGTATTGGCAAATCAATGCCAGAGACAACTGCAGATGACGTCTGGCGAGCTGCGGGAGATTAACGAGTGACTGACACCACACCACATAGTTTAAAAGCCACTAAACGGCCTCCCTTTAGATTCGGTCTCGCCGGAAAACTGCTACTACGCGACTGGAAAAGTGGCGAATTAAACATTCTAGTGGGGTCTCTATTGCTGGCTATTGCCACTGTCACCAGCATCGGTTTATTTACCAGTCGCATAGAAAACTCCATTTACGACGAAGCCTCACAGTTTTTGGCCGCCGACGCTAAGGTGTCGGGAACGCGCCCCATTCCAACTGAATGGAAGCAGAAGGCAAAAGCAGACGCTTTAAACAGTGCCGAATACATTCAGTTTAGAGCCATGGTATTTGCTCGAGAAGATATGATTTTGGGGCAAGTTAAAGCGGTTTCTGAAAACTACCCCCTAAAAGGAGCTTTGACGATATCCAAAACATCCACCTCCGAAAGTATCGAAACAAAACATGGGCCGGTTTCCGGCAGCGCGTGGCTGGCCCCGCGATTACTTAACGCGTTAAACATTCAGATGGGCGACAACATCACCATTGGAACAGCTGAATTCAGCGTCAGCGCTTCGTTAAACAAAGAACCCGACAGTGGTCAGGCTTTGTTTGGTGTTGCTCCACGCGTAATGATCAATATAGCCGATGTTGAAAAAACGGGGGCCGTACAGTTTGGCAGTCGCGTCGACTACTCGTGGCTGCTCACCTATCAATCTGAAGGTGGCAGCGCAACCTCAACTGCAGCAACACTCGACGCCTACAAAAATTGGTTGGAGCCTCAACTGGGCCACCATCATCGCTGGACTGGCGTTAAATCGGGTAACCGCGGCGTCGATAGCACACTCGACCGTGCCGAACGATTTTTACTATTAGCGGGGTGTTTGAGCGTCGTACTCTCTGGCGTAGCCATCGCCCTCGCCGCACGACGCTACGCAAAACGTCAGCATACGCAAGTTGCACTGCTCAAAACGTTTGGGAAAAAACCCAACCACATTACCGCACTTTACCTTAGCAATATTATTGCCATCGGCATCATCAGCCTGCTTATTGGCAGCCTTCTTGGCTGGTGTTTACACTGGGGCATTTTGGTGACGCTGGGAGACTTGGTGCCGCGAGGACTGGCGCCAGCATCCAGTGGTGCCTATTTTACCGGTGCACTATCGGGATTTGTTGCGCTGTGCGCTTTTGCTGCGCCACCTTTTTTTGCTCTGCGTCATGTATCGCCCGCCAGTATTTTACGCGACCAAGCCAATGAAATTAGTAGCACATGGAGTGTCGTGTTTGGGGTAGCCGCGGTGATATTCTTAGTCCTATTTTACAGTCACGACTTGACGCTCACATTAATTATTACAGCTGCTGCGGGTATCTGCTTGCTAGGGGTAAGCCTACTTTCCACCGCCATTATTTATGCGGTAAAACCCTTGGGCAATGTTCTCGGGCACACATGGCGTTTGGGCTTTGCCAACTTAAAACGCCATAAGCGCTTTAACGCCATTCAAATTATGATTTTTGCAATATTGTTAATGTTACTGTTCATTTTGATCTCCGTACGTACCAGCCTTATTGGTCAATGGCAACAACAACTTCCTGTAAACACACCCAACCACTTTACATTTAATATCTTTCCCGATGAAGCCCAAGCCATTAAAGATTTTTTTGCAAAGGAAGACATTGAGCACAGCCCGCTCTACCCTATGACGCGAGGTAGAGTTGTATCAGTGGATGGCAACCCAGTAGCTGAGCTTGCCAAAAACACCGACAGCGATATGAACTACGAGCGAGAGCTTAATCTCACCTGGTCCGCGACGCTTGGCGATGACAACAAAGTGATCGATGGTTATTGGTGGGAGCCAAATGACATTGTTTCCACTCACCACTCGCACACCTCAAACTCAAGTGAACTCTCCACTGCACCAATTTTGGTGAGTGCCGAACAACAATACGCCGAAGGCCTCGGGATAAAAGTTGACAGTCTTATCGAGTTTAGCAGCGCTGGCAATAGTTTTGTGGCGCAGGTAGCCAGTATTCGCAGCGTTAAATGGGACTCGATGAACCCAAATTTTTTTATGATATTTAATAAGCCAGTCATCGACGGCGTCGGCGCCAACTGGCTCACGAGCTTTTATTTGGCACCACAGCAAAAACCATTCCTCAATACGCTTAGCCGTTCGTTTCCAACCGTTTCAATCATAGAGCTGGACCAAACCATTGCACAAATTCAAAGCATTATTAAAAAGGTATCCCTAGCGATCGAATTTATCTTGTTGCTAATACTAGCGTCTGGCGTGCTCGTTCTGATCACCAGCATTCAAGCCACGCTGGATGTGCGATTTCAAGAGAGCGCGATATTGAGAACCCTGGGAGCCAGCAAGGCCCTAATTCGCAAAACGCTATTAATTGAATTTTGTGCGCTGGGATTTATGGCCGGCGTGTTAGCCGCCATTGGCTCGGAGGTTTGCATGTATTTTTTACAAACTCAGGTGTTCGAGTTAGGCTATAAAACTCAGCCATACATATGGCTGTTTGGACCGCTGGTCAGTGCTTTATTAATTGGCTTAATAGGCTGGCTGTCCACCAAAAAAGTGGTCACAATAGCGCCCTTAAGTATTTTGCGAGCAACAAACTAATGGGCACTACCATTAACATATCGTCTGTCTGCGGAGCCACATTATGATCGACTCTAGGGCCGCCGTTGCATTTGCCGCCGGACAACCACTGTCCATTGAAACCATCCAGGTAGCGAACCCCAAAGAGGGAGAGGTGCTGGTTAAAATTGTTGCCAGTGGCGTATGTCATACAGATGCCTTTACGCTTTCCGGCGAAGACCCGGAAGGTATTTTTCCCTCTGTCCTCGGCCACGAGGGCGGTGGCATAGTGGTAGAAGTGGGCAAGGGCGTTACGAGTGTTACCTCAGGCGATCACGTTATTCCTCTCTACACACCCGAATGTGGCGAATGCAAATTCTGTCTGAGCGGCAAAACCAACCTGTGCCAAGCCATACGCAGCACACAAGGTAAAGGCTTAATGCCCGACGGCTCCAGTCGTTTTTCTCTCGACGGCAAGCCCTTGTTTCACTATATGGGCACGTCTACCTTTTCTGAATACACCGTGCTTCCAGAAATTGCACTGGCAAAAATTAACCCTCAAGCGCCGCTCGACAAGGTGTGCCTGCTGGGTTGTGGTGTAACTACGGGCATCGGCGCGGTGATGAATACCGCCAAGGTGGAAGCGGGTTCTACAGTCGCCATTTTTGGCTTGGGCGGCATCGGCCTGTCCGCAGTTATTGGCGCAGTAATGGCAAAAGCCGAGCGCATTATTGCCATTGATATCAACACCAGTAAATTCGACATGGCAAAAAAAATGGGCGCCACCGACTGCATCAATCCCAATGATTTTAATCGCCCCATTCAAGAGGTGATCGTGGACATGACCGATGGTGGGGTGGACTACTCCTTCGAATGCATCGGCAACGTTAACGTTATGCGCTCGGCCCTGGAATGCTGCCACAAAGGCTGGGGCGAGTCAGTCATCATTGGTGTTGCTGGCGCAGGACAGGAAATTTCTACGCGCCCTTTTCAACTGGTAACGGGGCGAGTGTGGCGGGGCACGGCCTTTGGCGGCGTCAAAGGTCGTAGCGAGCTGCCGGGTTATGTGGAGCGCTACTTAAACGGCGAGTTTCCGCTGGACGATTTTGTCACCCATACTATGGGGCTGGACGACATCAACACAGCATTCGATTTGATGCACCAAGGTAAAAGTATTCGCTCGGTTATTTTATTTTAATAAGCGTGCATTTAATTTCACTGCCTGTGTTAAACGTATCAAAAAAAATAGAGATAGCCAATGACCGAGCTAGTCACCCTCGCCAGCACCCTATGTTTAGGTGGCCAACAACGCCGTTATAAACACCGCTCTACGGTCAACAGCTGCGATATGACCTTTAGTATTTATATTCCGCCGGGAGTCAATGCGCGGCATCCCGCATCGGTTTTATATTGGTTGTCGGGTTTAACCTGCAGTGACGAAAACTTTATGCAAAAGGCGGGGGCACAAAGAAAAGCCGCAGAACTTGGTATGATTCTGGTTGCACCCGACACCTCGCCCCGAGGCCAAGACGTTGCGTCTGACCCTGAAAACAACTGGGATCTAGGCTTGGGCGCGGGATTCTACATCAACGCCACACAAGCACCATGGCAAAAACACTATCACATGTTCGATTATGTGACCCACGAGCTCCCTGCCCTCATAAATAAACACTTTCCCGTGAATAGGTTTGCATCCATAAGCGGCCACTCCATGGGTGGCCACGGCGCCTTAATTTGTGCCCTCAAAAAACCAGGCCACTACCAATCGGTTTCTGCCTTTGCACCCATCGCCAACCCCACCAATTGCCCCTGGGGAGTAAAGGCATTTACTCACTACCTGGGAAATGACACTTCGACATGGGGCCGCTACGACGCCTGTGAGCTATTAAAATCTGGCGCTCAATTACCCCCAACCATGATAGACCAAGGCAGCGAAGACGTTTTTTTAGACAATCAGCTTAATTTTGATGCGCTTGTTGCGGCAACGCGCAAGCAGGAAAATAAAATAAGCATAAAGCTGCGCGCCGGCTATGATCACAGCTACTATTACATTGCCAGCTTTATCCAAAATCACCTAGAATTCCACGCGCGCTATCTAAATAAACACGAGCACCAGCTAAATAAATGAGCACCAAATGAAAAAAATAGGCGAAGTATTGCCCTTTGGATTTGAAGATACATCGTTCCAAGCCGCCGGTGGCCTGCCGGGAATAATCCGCCTGGTAGACGCCTTTTATGAGATTATGGATACACTGCCAGAAGTGCACGCGCTGAGAGAGATACACCCATCAGATTTAAAGGAATCGAAAGAAAAGCTGGCCAGGTTCTTGAGTGGTTGGTTTGGAGGTCCAAAAAAGTATTCAGAAAAATATGGCACCATAAACATCCCCCAAGCCCACCAACACCTGCCAATTGGCGAAGCGGAAAGAGACATGTGGTTGCTGTGCATGGGAAAAGCCATTGCCCGCCAGCCCTACTCGGATAAATACTCAAACTACCTGATTGAACAATTAAAAGTGCCCGCAAATAGAATTTTGGATAGAGTGCTATCACACAATACCAGCACTTAGACCCTGTTTAAATGCGGCCTAAGTGCCTAGATACGCCGCTAACATTAAAGCGCAAAACGATGCTCAACCAAACCAGCCACATCAACCTTAACTTTAAAAAGAGAGCCCGATAGCGGGTATTCTTTCCGTTCTGCTTCTGGGCGATTGCCCACTGTAGTGATAAAAAGGGTTTTCAGATCGGCTCCACCAAAGGCCACCATGGTAGGACACATGGCAGGCACCGGTATCTCTTCAATAATTTCTCCTGCCGGGTTTAATTTAACCACCCGCGCTCCTTCGTATAATGCCGTCCAATAACAGCCTTCACTGTCTACTGCGGCGCCGTCTGGGCGGCCTTGTCCGTGGGGAAACTGATGAAAGACGCGACCATTGGCAATCGTACCGGCATGAATATCGTAATCGTATCGGTAGATAACATGTTTAGGGGTGTCAGAAAGGTAAAACGTCTTATTGTCTGGGCTGAAAGCGGCACCATTAGAGGTGAGCAAGCCCTCGGCAAGCTTTTGTACCGAAAGATCATACCCCAGCGACCACAAGTTAGCGCCATCTCTATCTTTGGGTGGGTAGTACGAGCCTGCGATAAAGCGTCCTTCTGCGTCACAACGGCCGTCGTTAAAGCGATTGTGATTCAAATCGGCTTCCGGGTCGGCTATGGCCCTCAACTCAGTATTCCAACCGTCGAGAAAATAAAACCCCGTGCGCATGGCAAGTACAAAGCCCTTGTCTTTACGCAAACTAAAACAGCCTACTTCTTCTTTAAACGTCAGCGAATCATTCTTACCGGTAGCTGGATCAAAGCGGTGTAACTTAAAACTATTGATATCCGCCCAATACAGCACTTGCGCCTTTTCATCCCAACGGGGGCATTCACCCAAATTGGCATCTGCTTGCAAGGCAAGCTCTACATTTCTCATATCTTTCATACCCTCTGTCTTACGTCTTAGCGTGCTACACGCCACTTATTCGTCGATAACAACCATAATATAATGAATTGTTTTTGCGGTGCAGCAATATTAGCATTCAATTCGCCAAATATTTGATATAACCACAGTAAAACTTTATAAACAAAAAAAAGCGAAAGTAGCAGTCCCGCAGGCAATACGCCTGAGCTCGACGCCAAAAAGTAGATGTGGGCGATTAGTTGTGGGGCAGACCAGGTCTTGCATTGGCGATATAACGCGTAAACTGAGGTCGCAGGTATTCCATCTGATCACCACGAATACGCGTGCTACTGACTAAAGCGAGGTACTCGTAGGGGTTGGGTCTGTAGGGCAAAGCCACTAACTCCATAGTAATCTCGCCCAAAAGCGCTGACCCTTGCGCTGATTGCAGTGCTTACATGCTGCCACCACATTTTCCCAGCAGTCCACTCCCCTACGGCTGCTGGGGCGCATATGGTCGAGAGAAAGCTCGCTGGTGGCAAAAAAGTTGCCGCAGTACAAGCACTGACAGTTGTCGCGATAAAACAAGGCTGAGTTGGTCAATGGCGGATCTAAGCGCATTTTACTGCGGCGCACACCATCACAGGCGATTATAGCGGGCAGATCCACACTGGTTTGCAAACCGATTAAGCGCGAATGTCCGCCGCGCACCTTCTTCACAATACCTCCCAGCGACCATGCGACGATACCGCGCGCGTAGACACGCCCCCCTCGTTCCAGTGCAGCCATTCAATGGGTTGGCCCGCCATGTTTAATCTTAATATTCGCGCCTGCACGGTGTATTCCACCCCTACCTGAGTAATGTAGCTATGTAATATAAATGGCTCTTTATCACTTTGGCTGACCAATTTCTCTGAATTTCCAAGTTCTGGTTGTTCGGTAAATTTCAAAGTTTTATCAGGTAGCAAGTACTTCTTGCCTAATTTTTAGATAGAGATATTCCATGTCTTGATATCCACATGGCCTTCTAATTATTCGCTTTATCGTTGCATTAAATGATTCGATTTTTGCGCTGGTGACTTTATGTTTACAATAAGAAAGTAGTTCTCTCGAACTCTATTAAGGCCTTTGGGAAATCTAACTATTTCCTTTATTTCGATTTCATTTGACCAGCCTATCCATTTGTCTAAATATTTCCCAGCCCATGTCTTTGAAGTATACGTCCATAGATTTTTGAGCGCATATTTTAGTATGTATGCGGAATTCAAATTTTCATTGATATCAAGAAGTGCCTTTAATGAAACTTTATCACCCTGTTTGAGGTTCCACGGATTCTTAAATAAATTGAACCGTTGACCCTTACTTAATGAATTTTCTGCCTTCCTTTCCTTCCTTCTGCCTGACGCCACTCTTCTCGACGAATTTCGTCGATCACGTCATTGTAGTTCGATACAATATGAAACTTGTCAAAAACAATACTGGCATCAGGGATTTGCTCTTTTATAACCGCTCTATAAGCATCGCTTCGAACAATGCCAACTGCTCGTATACTAGGCTTTTTAAAAAACTTTCTAAACTGGTTTTTCGTTTCCCTTCTGCAATATGAAGAACCTCACCATTGATACCATTCCGTAGAACGATTAAATAGTTGTGTCCTTTACCAATACTTGTTTCATCCACTAGAATGGTGTGAAGATTGTCTAGATCAGGTGACGGCAGATTTCGCTGTAAGATATCTTTATCCCAGCGACGTGCAGTGTTAACAGAGATTGGGAAAAAACTGGCCGCTTTGTTGATAGACATAAATCGACACAGCCTGCTCACATAAACTTTTAGTCGTTCGGTTGCCCGTCCGTTACTCCTTATTCCTTCGGGCAAAAAAATATGGAAGTTCGCGCATTGTGAACACTTCCCCTGAGTGGTAGTAAATTGAATTGTCATTTCCTTAATTGTACCGAGGGGTAGATCCAATACTTGACGCTCAGTGGTTCTCATTTAACCCATGGGATGATTGCAATAAGGGCGCTTATGGACACTTTTTCGAGCGTCTGGACGGAGGAACACCTTCCCTATGCTTAATTCAAAATTAAGCTCGATATTATCTATAATCCAGCTAGGAAGTTGGTACAACCCATCCAGGGATACGACTGCTGACATCAAGTAGACTCCTCATAAAGTTCGGTTTATGCATGGATTTGCAATTACATATATAATACAAGAGCTATTTCATGTGTTTGGCTATATTTTGGTCAGTCAAAGTGGTAAAGAGCCATATAAATTTACGCGCAGCGTCTTTGGCACGCATTAACCGCGTTGATGGTGATGGTGATGGTTAAAATTTTTGGGGTGGCATGCCACGTAAAATTTATGGGTCGTTAACGGCTGGCGACACTTGCGAACGGTACTTAGATGACAGGGCACACAGGTAGATTTGATGAGATGGCGCTTACACTGGCCAAACTAGGGTTCAAATAATTGAAGGCAACTCTCCTCAAGCTCTCCTCGTAGAAAAGCATACCTAGATGTTACTACGCCCCCTTGCCGTGTCAAGTACAAAAATAGCAACACAAACCACGCCACTATCGGCAAAGCTCTCGAAACCAAAACTTTGCAGAACCACTTTTTCAAAAAAATAATTTTTCAAAAACATAAGGTTTCATGCGACCGACAAAAATGGGCAAATAAAGTCCATTACACATTACCTCTTTTTGCTTTCAATTGCTGACTTTGCGCCTGCACAATGTGCTGAATAAGTTTTTCCTGTGACGGGTCACTCATGCCAAAAAAATCAATTCTCCAATACCAGCAATCGGTTCCATTTTGATCGCAGCCCACCACAATTCCCATAGCGATTACCTGCTTTTCTGTGGGGTAGAGTGTCAGCTCCATTTTGAGCCGCGCTCCAACAGTAATTGCTTCATCATTTTCAAAGGCAACACCACAGGCACTAATATTTGCCTCGCGCACGCGATGGGCAATGCGCCCGATAAGGTGGCTTTCCAGCACCAACTGACTCACAATGCGTTCAAGTTTTTGGTTCAAGAGGGCGACCAACGCAGAAACTTTTGGATTTTCGTCGGCAACCTCCAACAAAAGTTTTTCGATTTGTTTATCTTGTTTCGATACCAAATCTAAGACATCGGTAACGCGTTGCTGGGGCTTGTTACTAACATCTTCCCCCTCCAATACGTGATAAGAAATACCTATGGTTTTGTCGATACGAAAATATCGACGTCGTTCGTCGCTCATTAAAAAATTTCCTCTGGCTCGAGATCAAACAAATATTCAGGTTCTAATTTTAACTCACGCAAAATATCTGCGCCATCACGGTTTTCCTTGAGCAATTCGATGTCATCGTCTTCCAACTCACTCTCCAATCCCTGCTTTATCAAAATTTCTACACGACGATTGCGCGCTCTATTGTCAGCAGTACTGTTGTCGGGGGCAAGGGGTGCGGTATCGGCAAAACCGGAAATTTCAAACCTTCGTTCGGGTATCACCCCCCCTTTCATTAACTCCATTGCCACTGATGCGGCTCGCGAAGAGGATAACTCCCAGTTTGAGCGAAAGCGTGAGGAGTTAATGGGAACGTTGTCGGTATGCCCCTGCACTTCAATTTTGCCCGGTTTTTGTGCCAACACCGATTTCACTTCACTCATAACATCTTTATAAGATGGCGCCATTTCTGCTGAACCAGAAATAAACGAACCCTTCTCGCGTATTCTCACAATTATTAAACGGCCACGGGTTTCAATCTCCACTTCGCCCGCCAATATTTGTTCGCTTAGGGCATCGGCCAACTGAAAGGCATCCTGCTCCGTTTCCCCTATTAGTTCCTGCAATTTCATCATTACTTGGCTTTTCGTCACACCCGCATCGTAGCCCTCCTGGCCTTGCTCAATGTTGAATTCTTGTGCGCACTCCACTTCAAGGGACATTTCGGTAATATCTTCTGTTTTTTGCCAAATTTCATTGATAGGTGTGGCCTCGGGACGACCGGGGCTAAACTCCTGAGCAATAATGCTGGTGCCTTTGGGAATATCGAGGAGCTGAAGCTTATTTTGCACGCCAAAGGCCTGCGCCATAGAACCGGCAAGACGTTTAAACTTCACCGCGTCCATCTCGGAAAAAGACAGTAACAATACGAAAAAGCACATCAAAAGAGACATTAAATCGGCAAAGGTACCCATCCACGGCGGTAAGCCGGGAACGCAATCGCAATCTTTTTCTTCCTCATAACTCATAGCATTTTCACAGAGAGGCCTTTATTCCTCAACCGCCCCTCGCTTACCTTCGGGCAGATAATTGCGCAACATTGAATCGATTACACGCGGGTTTTGCCCTCCCTGAATAGCAAGTAGAGCATCGATAATAAGACTTTTAATCATCGCCTCTTCGGCCGCACGCAACTTAAGTTTTTCGCCAATGGGGCCTGTAATGGCGTTGGCAATCACCGCACCATAGAGTGTGGTCAATAACGCCACCGCCATCGCCGGACCAATGGCTTTGGGGTCATCCATATTGGCAAGCATAGCCACTAGACCAATCAAGGTACCGATCATGCCCATCGACGGGGCCATATCTGTCATCGCGCCAAATATTGACGACCCCACAGTATGACGCTGTATAGCTTGATTTTTATCTACAGATAACAGTGTTTTGACCACGTCGGGGTCGTGCCCATCCACAAGCAGTTGAATACCGCGCTGTAAAAAGTCACTGCTCACTTCTTTACCTTCGAGAGAAAGTAAACCACCTTTTCGAGCTTCGTCAGCCAAAGCTACCACTTCATCGATGAGAATAATGGGGTCGGGGAGATTGGTCTTAAAAGACTTTGCCGCAATTTTTATCGCTCCAAGGAATTGTCCCAAACCGTATTTCGCCATCACCGCAAATATGGTTCCGCCCACTACAATTACCAAAGACGGCACGTTGACGAACATACCGAGCTCGCCGCTCAGCAACATAGCCACAACGATAAGTGCCAGGGCGCCGATCAGGCCGACGAGGGTCGCTAAATCCACTCACTGTTCCTCTTTATTGATAAACTGTCAAAGCGCTTTTTGTTTAAACGCATTACAAATAACGCCTGCTTTGTTAAGCGAATTTCGTCCGTTACTAATTAGTCTAGCAGGCGTTTTCGAGATGGCTTTATGGCAGAACGAGAAATAGGGTATTTTCGAGACATTTTTGGACATACCAACACCAGTTTTGGCGCAAACTGTAACTTCGCAGCCACATCCTGGTCGACGAGTGCGGGTCAAAACAAGCTAACAAGCGGACACCCTAAGGCATATCGGCCTGGAAGAAGGTTAATGAAGAGAAAATTTGATTGACCGAATCAGACCCCTTCGGTAGTGTTATCCTTCTGCATCGAAATTACATCATGCGCGGCATAAGCAATGATATACATTGTTTAGCGCTTACCTTCTTGTCCTAGCCACCTAACCGGAGTTACGTTTTGGCCGCAAAAAAAACACCTGATTTTGAAAAGTCACTGGAACAGCTGGAAGCACTGGTTCACTCACTTGAAGATGGCGAATTGAGCCTAGAAGAATCGCTTAAAACCTTTGAGAAAGGCATCAATTTAACGCGGACGTGCCAGACTGCCTTGAAAGAGGCCGAGCAGAAGGTGCAAATATTGATAGAACGCGATGGCGAATCCCACCTCGAAAACTTTGATACGGACGTTCAAGACAGCTAGCATGACATCACCACTCAACACATTTGTATCGACTCATCAAGCGAGAGTTGAGGGCAACCTTGCACGTTTGTTTGACGCGGCTGTTAGCCAGCAAAACGATTTACAGGAGGCAATGCAATACAGCCTATTGGGCGGCGGCAAGCGCATTCGCGCCGTATTGGCTTACGCTGCAGCGCAAGCCTGCGGAGACATTAACGCCACCACCGATTATTTTGCCAATGCGCTAGAGTGTGTGCACGCCTATAGCCTTGTGCACGATGATTTGCCGGCCATGGACGACGACGCCTTGCGCCGGGGCAAACCAACCTGCCATATCGCCTTTAACGAAGCCACCGCCATATTGGCGGGCGATGCGCTGCAATGCCTAGCGTTTGAATGCCTTGCACAAGCCCCTGCCCCCGCTGCCACCATTGTTGCCGCCATAAAACAACTCTCGCACTCGTCCGGCTTTAGAGGCATGGTTTTGGGGCAGGCGATAGATTTGAATGCGGTCAACACCAATCTCGATGTGGATCAACTCGAGCACATGCACCTAAACAAAACCGGTGCCCTTATTGAGGCGAGTGTGGTTTTGGGAGCACTTTCAGTGCAGGGCACCGACGTTAGCACATCCCAGCTTGATACAAGTGTACTGGAAGCTGATATTGCCGCTCTGCGCCACTACGCCAGAGCCATCGGCTTGGCATTTCAGGTGCAAGACGACATACTCGATGTTACGGTCGACACACAAACTCTGGGTAAAAACCAAGGTGCAGACCTCAAACTTAACAAGCCCACCTACGTCTCTTTACTGGGGCTAGAGGGCGCCAAGAAAAAAGCGCAATCTCTGCGCGACGACGCCATCGCAGCACTTAAAGATATGGGCGAGCGTGGGTTTATGTTGAAAGAACTGGCCAATTACATTGTCAATCGGCGATATTGAGTGCACACGGCCTATTACCGTTGCGAGTCTGTGCATCAGCGCAAGAAAAACTTTGGTAAATTCGTTAGACTTCCGTACAAGCACTCTAGAATTAGTTTTGAGTTTAATGCGCATCGCAGCCATACTTTACCCAGATAGCCGTTTTGGCCAATCAACCTCGAGATCACCGTGAATAAAGACTTTCTCAATGACATTTGTTGGACGGCCGATGGCCTGGTTCCCGCCATAGCGCAGGACCACAGCAGCGGCCGCATACTGATGATGGCCTGGATGAACAAAGAATCTCTGGCACTTACGGTGGCGGAGAATAGAGCCGTATACTGGTCGCGGTCGCGTCAGCAGCTGTGGCGCAAAGGCGAACAGTCAGGGCACATTCAATTAGTGTGCAGAATAAAACTCGACTGCGATGCCGATGTGCTAGTACTAGAAGTTGAGCAATTAGGTGACCTGGCCTGTCACACAGGAAGAGAATCCTGCTTTTATCGTCAATTGATCGACGGACAATGGCGTACAGTAGACGACGTTGTAAAAGACCCAAAAGACATCTATTGAATTATACAACCCACAAAATAGAGTATCAATGGTGACGAGAACATAATGGTGACAGGCAATGAGTAATGTACTAAACGCGCTAGACAAGGTACTGCAAGAGCGCAAAGACAGAGGCGACCCCGATACATCTTACGTGGCACAGCTGCACGACAAAGGTCTGAATAAAATACTGGAGAAAGTGGGCGAAGAAACCACCGAAACGATACTGGCAGCAAAAGATGCGCAGCGTTCGGGCAATGTCGATTTACTCATCGCCGAAACCGCCGATCTTTGGTTTCATTGCATGGTAATGCTTTCGCATCTAGGCACCGATTCTTCGGCAATATGCGAAGAGCTTGCGCGCCGTTTTGACTTGTCTGGGCTCGATGAAAAAGCCTTGCGCGACAAATAGCATCGCTAATACTCCTTAGCAGGCTTAAGATATGCGCTCGCGGCTTTGTGCGCTAAGTGCGCTCAATCGTTGCACTATTACTTTTCAGACCTTGAACTCCCAGTACGATACCACTGGGCAATTAGACCTAAATAAATCAGTTGGATCGCAGCGAGGGCGTCTAAGGTGCTGAAAATAGAGCGCATTTTTTCTTTTTTGAGAGGATCGCATAGTCACCCTGTAGGTGTGTCTCAAAAAAACGAAAAACGGCTCATTTTCAGTGCGTTAGGCGGTCGCAGTAGATTCAACTAATTGATTTAGGTTAAACATTAAACTAACACTTTCAGGAGTACAGAAATGGGCTTAGGTGGAATTAGCATACCGTCCCTCATCCTTATACTGGTCATAGTATTACTACTTTTTGGCACCAAAAAACTGCGTGGTTTGGGAGGAGACTTAGGCGGGGCACTAAAAGGCTTCAAAAAAGCCATGTCTGAAGACGAAGACAGCACCAAAAAAGAAAATATTGAAGACGCCGACGCGAGCGAAAAAGCGAAGGAAGACGCCGCCCCAAAAACAGCAAAAAAAGACGCAAAAGAAAAGACCGAGTCTAAATAAATGGGTTTTGCCGAATTAGTTGTTATAGCCATTGTTGGCCTCTTGGTTGTAGGGCCGGAGCGTCTACCTCACGCTTTAAAATCTGGCATGAAATGGATGGCAAAAATTAAGCACCTTATCAACCAAACCAAAAGTGAATTCGAGCAGCAGCTCGGGGTGGATGACATAAGGCGAGAAATACATAACGAACAGGTATTGGCCTCGCTAGAACAATTGAAAGCGTCGCGAGAAACCCTCGCCAAAGAGGCCGCCGCCATGGACAAGTCTGTGCGTGCGCTAGCCGAAGATATATCCCTCGGCGACGAAGGATTATTTGGCGAACAGCTGGGCAATCATCCGGAAAAAGAACCGACACTGGAAGACAACGCGGCTCACGCAAGAGAGGCGGAGCAAACAAACAAGCCTACACAAAAAGAAACAAGCGATACGGCACCCCCGGTCGAGCCCTCAGATACAGACCCCCGCCCATGACCACCGAGCCGAACATCGAAGAAAAAGCCGAACAAATCAGCGAGCAACAACCCATTGTTCAGCATCTAATCGAGTTGCGTTCTCGACTAATAAAATCGCTTATTTCGGTGGCCATTATTTTTTTGGCACTATTTTCATTTGCCAATGATATTTATGAGATGGTGGCCAAACCGCTGCGGCAGTTTTTGCCAGAAACCAGCACCATGATCGCAACCGACGTCGCCTCGCCATTTTTAACGCCGTTTAAACTAACTTTAATCGTCTCGCTGTTTTTGGCCATACCCTACATTCTATTTCAAATTTGGGCATTTATTGCACCGGCTTTGTATAAAAATGAAAAACGCCTGGCTGTGCCTTTATTTATATCCAGCGTGGTGCTTTTTTATAGTGGCGTATGCTTCGCCTACTTTGTCGTATTCCCCTTGGTGTTTAAATTTTTTACCAGCATTGGTCCTGCAAGCGTGGCCATCATGACCGACATCAGCAGCTACTTAAATTTTGTCATTAAAATATTTTTTGCCTTTGGTGTGGCCTTTGAAATTCCGGTCGCCACTGTCATGCTAATTTCAGCCGGCATTATTTCGCCGCAAGACCTTGCACGAAAACGCCCTTACGTGGTTATCGGCTGTTTTATTATGGGCATGTTTCTCACCCCCCCAGACATTATGTCGCAAGTACTGCTGGCGGTGCCTATGTGGCTACTGTTTGAGCTTGGCTTGCTTATGGGCCGTTATGTCAAAAAGACCCGTGGCGACGCTAACTAGGCCTTAGCCCTTTTTGGCCCCAGGCCTTTAGACATAAAACACATCCATCGGCCTTGTTTCCGTTTTTCCTTCATTTTCCCGTTCAGCGTAAGTTAAGTATT